>JAJRTM010000351.1 GCA_024278285.1 Planctomycetota bacterium | reverse complement strand
ACGGCCAAGCCCAGTATTTCGTCACAGTCAGCTTGGCATACTGCCTTGGCGATATTAACCGAGCCTGCAACATAGCAACAGTTAAAAAGAATCGCCAAAGCGACCACCCCCCGCTCAAACGAGCGGGGTCTCAAACTAAATTTCAGCATTAGAATTCCTTCCTCTTAAGAAAATAGGTTGTTAGAGATGTTTGCAACCTCTAAATCTATATGAACCAGCGGTTCGTTATATCTGCGCGACAGATTGCAGATGTGACATTGAAATGACAACTGTCGAATTCCTCGTAAGATATATGTGCCTTAACTCGATGCTGCGGATTTACGATATTTCTTCAACAAAATTACCCCGATAATTAATATAAAACACAAGCCATTACCAACTAGAAGCCAAAGATGTAGCCCAAGGCCCTCGGCGGCTTGAAGCTCCTTTGGTTTTGGTGCTAAATCTCCTTCTTCTGTTGTGAATAATTCATCTACGGGACCAAATCGTTCTTCCCAAGTGACTGGTCTTTTTTCTCCATTCTCCTTAATCACATAAAATGCACTACCCCGTCTTTCGTGATAACCCTCCGCAGTGGGGCGCATATCCGAAACCTTTGAAACGGGGGGGTACTCAAATTGAAAATCTCCAACGGCAAATTCCGGGTTGATTTCGTATTCCGTGACGCGACTTGTAGAAGCCAGTCCAACAGAGCCATCTTTCATATATACTAACAGCTCCCAGTTGGCGGGTACCCATAGTTGTGTTTGATTATCAGGTTGGTATTCGATCTCCATACTGGTGTTCCCGTATTGACCTCTACCTTCCCACTTGACGATTGAGTAGTCTTTGTTGGGATCAAGGTACATCTTTCCCTTGTCATTGTTTAGTGTAATTAATTTATCACTTTTCTTGGGGGAGAGAGTAATTGTGCCTTCAAGAGTAGGATCGACTATAGGGCAGAAATCACCCCTACCTGGATCGATCCAGGATCTGATAGGTAGGGTGTAATCGTGTATTATTGATTGACAACCCTTCGTATTATTGACAAACCCACTTGGGTAATTGAGGGCTGCGGCCTTGTCATAAAAGGATTTGCTCACCTCCCCATCGGTAACTTCTAGCCGGTAAAATTCTTTAATCTCAATGGGAGGTTTGTTTGAAGGTAGTTGTCCAGATCTAGTAAAACGGATACGTTTACCATCGACTAGTAATTCCGTATTGTAACTGTAAACCAGCGGATCTTTGTTCTCTTCAATGAACTGGTCTAATTGTTCTTTGCTTTTAAGACTTTTGTAAAAGTCAAGGCTAGGCTTGACCTTCATGAGGTAAAAAATTGGTTTGCACTCATTGGTTGTTTCCAGATTAAAACGAGTCGATTTGACAAGTGAAAGTCGCTTGTCCCAGGCTTTCTGAATCTCCTTCCTTAACGCTTCATGATTGTCATTTTCTGCAGTAGTATCACTGACGCTGGCTATCACTTGCTGATTGTCTTGTGGGCTATTGGTTGCCTCCGAAGACTGATCTTGTGCGTTTACTTCTATCAAATTAGCTGTAAACAAGGCGAAACAACCAAGAGCTAACAGAAGTGTTCGATTTGTAGCTTTACGTGGAATATTAGGCATGTTCTTAATCAACTATTCGAAGTTACTTACGAAATCAAAAGGTAGCTCGCCCTGGCGTTTACTCGCAACGAAAGTGGAACAAATGCCTCACGTCATATTCAATATCCCCCTGACGGATAGTGAACTTAACAAAACAGGAATTAAAACCCTCTTTCTGGTGGCTAATTATTAGCTTCACAGGAAGGGTGCTTACTGGCGAATTAGGTGTGTCGTCCGGAAAAACAATATGCATTTCTCCCAGATCTTGTTCTGCCTCCATTATTGTCACTAAAAAATCTTGCCCATTCAGTGAAGTTAGTGACAAGTTGGACTCCAAAACTGAGTTCAGGTTCACTTTGTTAGGAATGTTTGAAAGTTGTTCTATTTTAATACCAGGGGCAATGCGTAAAGTTACATCGGATTTTAGTTCAAATGGTGTCGGATGATCAGGGCTCCGGCCTGACACAAGTAAGACGCAATGATGATTTCCAACCTCAAGCTCGCTGTTAGGAACAACTCTGACTGTCATTTGTTCTTCATCTATCGTGGCTGTAACTACGTCGGATGATGTCGAAACCTTAAGATCGCTTACTTCTCCATTGGGAATAACTTTCAGGTCGAATCCTGTTTCGTCGATGTCGCCATAGAGCCCATTCATAATCAGGTTGGAGGCAGACAGGTGGAAGGGAGACATCGCACGGAGATTAACTCTGACAACGAATGGTTCTGGGCTTATATTCTTTTGGGATTGCTCTGAATAAGAGACCCGAAATACCAAGTTTCTATCCGTGTACGCTCTGCTCATGTCTTCCGGAGTAACTGGGAGCAGGTCTGTAATAACGGATATTTGCCTAGATTCCAGAGGTTTAAGGACAAACTGAGTTGGTTTCACCGAACTGCAACGACACCCAGGTGAGATATTACTGATTGCCAACTCTTCAGAGCTGATGTTTTTTAAGGGGATGCTGAATTGATACTTTTCAACAGCGGTGATTTCGCCTAAGTCAAGATACTGTTCCTCTACCAACAGAGGCCCATGCCCTCCCTTTTGAGATTGGCGTCCAAGGGAATAGGAGAAATATGCAAATAGTACTGCAAGAAAAACTAATATGACATGCAACAGTTTCATACGTATACCGCGATCACATGTAAGCCGAAATCACTAGTCTGCCTAACGGGAATCCGTCCTCTTAACGATAAGTTAAATCGGCTAACATACGCCTGCAAAAAACTTCGAAGCGAGTGCAACTGCGTTGCTTCCCCCAGCACATGAGCATATTATACATCAACCCATGCATGCAGTCAACTTAGGTACAAGGCAATTGCATGAAGAAAGTCTTGTTTTCCTGGTAACCTGAGTCATGTAGGTCAGGTTGTACCCAATACTGTCCGGAGAAAAAAGTTTGCGTAGTTTGCCTGGACTTACTTTTTCCGGCTTGGCATGAGATATGCGACTCTTTGGTTGCATGAAAACTAATGTAAAAACTACCGATGACTCTGATCTCGAAATCTGGCCGCATCAGGTGCAGGGCGGGAAGTATGTGAAGTTGCTGCAAAAATTCACACAAACCCTCAGACAGGAAGATAACTCGACAAAACATGGCAATCAAGAGCTCATGTTGAGTGATGTTTTTATCGCCTCGTTGCTCGCTTTTTATAATCCGACCATCAAATCGCTGCGAACGATTGAGGATTTCAGTCAGACCAGACAGGCACAAAAGAACCTTTCCATTCGTAAAATCTGCAAAAGCACACTCTCTGATTTCAACGCATTGGTCGATCCCGAACGCTTGCAGCCTGTCATCGAAGCATTACGAAAATCACTCACAGAAAAAGAAGGCCACGGCAAAAAAGCCGCCGCCCACAACAGTGGACTTTCGGAATTGCTCAAACGAACTGTTGCGGTGGATGGCACATTTCTGCCTGCTTTGGCGAATGTCGCCTGGGCAATTCGTCAACGTGGCTCCCACGGGGAGGGAGTTTATCGGGCTCGCTTTGATGCGATGCTGCATGTGGAAAGCGGCTTGCCTGATGCGATTGTTGTTCCTGAACCGAAACAGGGTGAAGCAGACTCGATCAAAAATCAGATCCAATGGGGGAAATTGTATTTGTATGATCGTGGTTACAACAGCTTAGAACTGATCGCGGCGCACTATGAAAACATCCATGGCGACAATAGCGATAAAATGAACCTGAAGGCAGAGTTTGTCCTTCGACTGAAACAAAACAGTCCCGGAAAACACGTGGGAGCCATCGGCCTCACTACAGTGAAGCAACAAAAACTGACACAACAAGATCGAGAAGCGGGTGTGATCAGTGATCGTATTGTGCAGTTGAATTCAGAAGCTGCCAGGAAACTCGGCTTGCAGGATTTGCTACTAAGAGAAGTCGTCTTGGAATACGAACAAAATGGCGAAACAAAACAGTTGCGATTATTGACCAACATGCTCAATCCGTCTGCAGAGATCATTGGTCAATTGTATCGCCAACGTTGGCAGGTTGAATTGTTTTTTCGCTGGCTGAAATCATATGGCAACTTCCGTCACCTGCTCAGTCAGACAAAACAGGGCATGCAGCTGAACTTATACATTGCAATTATCGGCATGCTGTTGATGTATTTGCACAACGGTTTTCGCCCGAGCAAATATCTCTTCTCGATGATGAGCCAAGTGGCGGGTGGAGGTACGACGCTGGAAGAAATCGCACCGATTATGCGAAATCGTGAACATCAAAGCCAACTCGCCAGAGAGAGCCAGCGCCGCCGTCTGGCAAGAAAGAAGGCGGAAAAAATGGGACTGCAAAATTCATAACAGCCGGTCAAATAGAATGCCCGACTCGCTTCACGCTGCGCGATAATAACCGAGCAACAAATTCCAGCAGGCAAAAACCGCTCACAATCCCAGGCATAACCAAAAAACAAAGCTCCGCCCTCTTGCAAATCCTGCAAACCACAGAGACAATTCCACAATCAAAATATTCCCCGGACAGTATTAGGTTGTACCTGACAATTTGTAGAATCGAGTGAATAAATTCGAACAGTTGGGGGAATATCCAGATAGGATGGGTTACGAAACTCGCCACATTCGCCGTTGGAATTCGGTGAAAATAATAGTCCCGCATTGCTGCAAACTCACTTCTTGTTGTTAAAACCCTTCTGTGTCCACCTGGATCCTTGATCACCTACAATACTCCATGTATGTGAATATGAGCAATACTTCCTAAATGTCAATTCCAAATTTATTTATTTTTACGATGCGGGTACGGACACCTGTCTTGCGGTAAGCTTCGGCGTTGTTGAAAGCATCTTCGGGAAGCTGTTCGGATTCTCCGGCGACTTCATCAAGCCAGTTGCGGAACTCTGTTGCTTGAGAATCACTACGGAAGAAGGGGCCTTCGGACATGATCGCAACCAGTTTTCCATTGAGAGCGAGAAGACTGAAAGCGTGGCGGACGTGTTCGATGTCTGCTCCTTTTTCAAATGGTGGATTCATGATGATCTGATTGTACTCGCCCTGGTGTTCCAGAAAATCTGTTCGCTCTACGGAATGCCCTTTCGCTTCGAGAACGTCGAAGAGAGTGCCGTTGCGTTCGATGGCGGTGATTTCGTTTTCGGGGTGATGCAAGCGGATCATGTCGAGGATGTCGCCTTTGCCGGCAGAAGGTTCGAGGATACGATCACCTTCTTGGATATCTGCCAGTTCAAGCATTTGGGAGATGATTGGTTTGGGCGTGGGAAAGAATCCGTCCAGTTTTTTACCAACCAAGGCTTGTTCTGCTTTCAGAACTGGATCATCTTCGCGCCTGGTTTGCAGATGCGGGACAAGTTCTCGCAATGCCATGCGAAGTTCGGGGAGTGTCTGGATATTGGCTGCATGGAGTCGTTTGTAGTCGTCGAGTGAACTTTCAATCCATTGCACATCAATACTTACATCTTTGCAGCGGGTGCAGAATTCAGTGAACTGCTTGATTTCGTATTCTTCTTTGAACTGAATGAAATCGGATTCTCTTGCAATCTGCTTTTGCATTTGCCTGGCCCGTTGCATGACGCCTTTGCGATGAAGGGCTTTCTGGATCACCTCTTCGAGATTCCGTTTGTAGATGTGTGGATACGGGTATTCCGCGAAATCTGCATCTTCCAGAGCCATCGGTCGGTTATCGAGGTCTTCAACCTCTCTATGACGATCCCAAACCCCGAGTTCCCCTTTTTCCTTGAGGAGTAAATCGTTGTGCGTTCGCTTGGCACGGCGAAGAACATTGATCAATGTTCCGAGTTGCGTTTTAGCTTTGATCCCATCCAGATAGATTGCTTCTCCCGAAGCAAGATCAGTTGTCAGGCTGCGCATCGTTCTCGCAAAGGCAATATCGACATAAGCTCGCCCACGCATACCGGCAGCCATTTCTGAGCGACGAACTGTGTTGGTTTGCCGATCCTGATGCAATGATTCGTTGGCGGATTGTTCGAGGTCATCTGCCAATTGCAGAAGTCGTTCGCTGGCTGATTCGATCTTGCGAGTTTTGCGTTCTGCCAGTTCATCACTGCGGTCTGCGTTGCCTTGCAGGAGTGATTGGAATTTCAGTGCGGATTCTTCAGACTTGAATTGAAAACCTGCATCAGCTTTCTTGAAACTTGACCACCAGCCACCGAGTTGTTTTGCCTTGATTTTCAAATCATTGAAAGTGGCTCGGTCAATTCGTTCATTCAGTTGGCAGATCCAGAGCGGGATTTCCTGGCGAGTGTGATAGCCTTCTTTGATGGTGATTTGCAAATCGGCAATATCACCGTTGAATTGTTCGACGGTTGCTGTTTTTTTGCTGGCACGTTGCAAACGTGTCTGCTCTGCCCGAAGCCTATCATATTGAATTAACTGTTCATGACTCAGTTCACCTTCTCCCTTACTTTGTACGAACTGTCTGAACTCCTGAAACGTCTCTGGATTCGTGAGTGATTTTTCAACCTGGGCTGCTTTTTCTTTTTTCTCTTTAATCTGTTCCTGAATTTGCTCATCAGTGATTGATTCGACGACCTTGATAATGGCATCTTCGTAAGTTTCGTCTGAAAAGGGTTGATAGGTGACACTATTTTTGAGTGTGTATGACATCATCATCGAACGGACAACAGACTCGGCGTTTTGTTGTTTGGTATTTCGTTTTGCATCAAAGCAACCGAAACGGTATGCGAGAATCTTTAACTCTTTGGCGTTCTTGTACGCGACCAAATCATGAATCAATTCTTCTCTGCTGGAAACCAGACGAGCGAAATCTGCTTGAAGATCAGATGCTGAGATATCGCCGGAATCGATGCGTTGCAGAAACGCCTGGAAATCATCGAGAGTATAGGGCCGGTGATTGTCTGTGAGTGATTCCACATTTTCTACATGGGGATCACGAACAAAGACATCAGCGGAGTCCTGGCTCTGTGAGTCCTGATTCGATGACGGAACGCGGTCTGCTTCGCCCCATTCCTTTTCTTGAGGGGTATTTGCTTGGTTGACTTGTTCGATAACGTCTGAAAGTGGAACCGAATTATTTTCAGCGGATACTGGCTCCAAGGCGGGATAGATGCTGCCGATGGCGAACCATGTCCCTTCACTCCCCGCTCGGAACGCGACTCGGACTTCTCGGTTGGCGTGCGAGATACCGACCACCTTACCGATTTCCTGTTTATCTTTACTGAAGAACGCTTCCACTCTGTCGCCTCGCATGACCGTGAAACGATGTTCTCCGCCATCACCGTTGTTGCCTACACGATCTACGGTGAGTGTGTCCCGATCTTCTTTCGCTTCAGGCCAATCATAGAAAGGCGAACCATCAAAGTTTTCTTGGCGATCTGGTCGGAGATAGAGCGGTTTCTGAAACAGAAAACTTGGCTCACCAAAGTCAGCCTCAATCACAGAGACATTGCCAGCACGCTCCAAAGCAACCAACGCACAATTGACCGGATTGGCAAGTGGATCATCAGGATCAATTTCCGGGAAACCGATGTCACTGCTAATATCGCTCAGGCTTACGGAGCCGACATTTGCTGAGAGATATTCTAGGATGCGAGATTGAAGAACTGGATTATCAATGGTTTCATTCTCCGAAATACCATTCCATTTTGTCTCTTCCTGAACGATATCAGGCTCAACAAACCCGAAGAGACCTGTTTCAAAATGTTTCATCATTTCTATGCGGGCATGCTGTTGTGTCTCATTACCTTCGCCATCGATTGACTTTTGAAAGAATTGTTTTGCACGGCTCTCAAACTGATCGATACAGACATCTCGTGATTCATAAACATCCCACCCGGAATGATAACCTCCACAATTTCCGCACCAGCAGGAAAGCGAAGTACGGATGGCCCATCTTCCATCTGGCAAGGGAGACACCTCGTATTCTGCGGTTGCTTTGCCATTGTCTGCTTGCAGCTTTCGCAAACCTTCACTGTTTTTGTAAGCGGGATCACGAACGGTTTTGATCCATTGTTCATGATCGGCAATTCGCTCTTGCGTGTTATTAGCAAGTAAACTTTTGACTGGTTCTGTTGTGTCAATCTCTTCTGTTTTTTCTGCTTCAGCATCTTCAGGTTCTTCTTCCAGTGGAACCAACTCGGGATCTTTTCGGCTTCCTGATTGATTGAGTTCAACAGGCAGTGCGGTCGGCACTCTGTTTTTACTCGCTTCGTGACTTCCCACACTCTCAAGCCGATCCTGCCAATCTGTTGCACTGGGATCGAGAGCCATCTTTTTTAGAATGGGGTGTTGTAATTCGTGTTCTGGTGTGGGGTGCCCGTTTCGCAACGCCCAACGAAAATCGTCTCGGATTTCATCCAGCACATCACGCAGAACGTGCACCTCTTGTGATAACTCTTCAACAGTCTGCTGCAAGTCTTCAATCAATTCGCCGGTGTTGGTTTCAGTCATCTTTTCAGGCACAGGAGAGATAGAGTGCCTGAGAATTATTTCATCTGCAAGCAAGAACTCTACTCTTGTGATAGACTCACTCCCTTTGCGAACTTTACGACTCCTCGACGAAACCGATTCAGAATTTTGTCAACGTGCAGAACGAGCCGGTCAACATGCCTGGATTCTGGTTGATGCCTGCTTATCCAACGAATGTGTGCAGGAATACGCTGCTGATTCGGAACTTCCGTTTCTCACAATCGATGACTTTCAAAATCATCCCATTGTGCGGATCGAATATGAACAAGCAATCGCCATCGGTGGCATTGGCGAGACATTGCGGGCAACTCGGTCAAAACATTGGGGTGAAGGACCATCTATTCTGCCGTTACAGCAAGACGACTGGTTTTATCCGGAACGCATTACCTACATCTACCGACCAAACAGTCTCTACAATCAGCGTTTTGAGCAACGCAAACGGATGAAAGAACTTCTCGGCAAGAAACATCGTCCACTGGTCGAAACCGCCAAACGAAGTACAAAGAAAATCTTTCTCCAATTTCTGACACAAGAACAAGCCAAAGCGATTCAGCGAATTCTCGATATCGAACCGGGCATCTTCTGGCGCATGGCAAAAGGACGCACTTTTCATCCACTGCGACCACGCGAAGTACAGCTTGAATTGCCGTTCAGGGACGCCATAGAATAATTTTCTGTTACTTCATGAAGGGATAACAGCCAGATTCTTGAATCATTTCTTCCACCCGTTTGATGCAGTGAGATTCGAGCAGAAATTCAGTTGATTTATATCTGTCAAAAAATGCACTCTCTTGCTTGATGGCATGGCGGATGGAATCTCGCTCTTTTGAAGTCAGTTGTTGCCAGACACGTTTGCAATGAGAGTAAAAACAGGATTGTTCGCTTGATTGGCGATCTTGTTCAACCAAATCGTGGTTCCCCTTGGAAATTTCACTGATGCGTGCTGTCAATCTGTTTTCTCTGGTCGTGGTCGTCATAAGAATGGTGGGAAGAAATGGGATTCAGAAAGATACCACAAATCGAATTTCAAGCCAGCAGAACATGTTGCCATTGGAATTGATTCATCGCTTGAAAGTTCTTTGTCTGGAATTCATGACAACTTTATTCATTGCACAGAAAAAAAAGGAAGATCGAGTGAGAATGATCGCTTAATAAAGTACATCTTGAATTGCCATTTGAAGATGACGCATAAGTCAATGAAAATTACCGAAGATCATCTGGATTCATATCTTCAGGAGCAATGCGACCTTGGGCGAGATGACGAATGATGAGTACCAGTACAATGTCTGGTTCTCTGATCGTAAAAACTGCTCGGTGTGTCAGCCTGGACGATAGCCCATAATGCAATTCACGAATCGTAAAAGGAAAATCTTCATTCTCCTCAGCAAGCGAGAAGCGTTCGGGATTCTCAGCGAGATCCCATATTTTCTCCGAGAAGCCTGCATACCAGCGGCTTGCCTGGTCGCGGTCTCGATTCTCTTCCCACCAGTCAGCAATTGCATCAAGTTGGTGCGAAGCTTTTTGCGTGAAGACAACGCGATAACTCATGATTGACGTTGCGGGAGGCCAAGTTTTTCTCGGATGCGTTTATCAACTTCTTCGAAGGGAACAACACGACCAGCTTCCATGTCGTCAATTCCCGCTTGGATGGCAGTATGATCTTCCTGCTTTTGCAATGCCTCCATCGCGCGCTGATGCAGATCGGCATCGGTCAGGAAATAAACCTTTTGCGTTTGCGTATCTTCGACCACAATCACACCCTCGGGTTCTTGATCCAAAGCTCGCCGTTGTTCATCAGATAATGAAGTTTTCATGGGAGTATTCTACTCCAGGTTTGTGATGCAGTCCATACTTTTCTGATCTCCGTTCGAGAATTTCCAACCAATATCAACACTCTTTCGAGCAATTCCTTGCCAACAGAAGGCTTTCTTACCAGTGATCCATTTACCAAATCCATGTTCTCGCATCCAGCAATCGACTTGATGGGGGTCAAGTTGCAAAAACCAGGCGATATCGTTGACGTGGACTTCTTCGCCATTGGCAGAAGAGAGAAAATCGACAATCAGTTGATTTCGATGCTGAATCGCCTGTTTGCTCAAATCGGTTTGCATGGTCAGAAAGTTTGCCTGTTTCGAAAGTCCTCGTCAATCAGACTGCTGCGAATGATCGTTCGATTCGTGCAGAAACTTCTTTCAGAGGTTGAGAATATCGCCTGCGAGATTGTTCACGCACGAATTCAGAACGGTCAACAATGTTTGGTTCTGGCTTGATCGTCTCCATCGTGAACGCGGGGCGAGACATGCCATCGATCATCAAACGGATACAGGCTCGGTATTTGGGAAGGGCAATCAAATCTGCCGCGGTAACGTGTCCGGTCAGTTGTTCCGCGAGGAGAGTTGCATCATTCGGTCCCACTGCAAAGACGAGCAAACTGCCGATGTTCCCGAAGACTGCCCGTAACGTTTCTTGTTCCACCTGATCGAGAAATTGCGTTGCCAGGCACAAGCCGAGTTTGTACTTACGGGCTTCCGAAAGAAATGAAGAAAAACTGGAAGTCGCGACGTTCTGAAATTCATCAACGTAGAGATAGAAAGACCTGAGATCCTGCTCTGGAATCATGGCTCGACTCATCGTTGAGAGTTGCAGTTGCGTGACGAACAGCGAACCAAGGAACGAAGAGGTTCGTTCTCCGAGCTTTCCTTTGGAGAGATTGATAATGATAATCTTGCCGCTGTCCATTGCCTTGCGAAAATCAATCCGACTTTTTGGCTGCGAGACCATGTTGCGAATCACAGAATTCGTGAGCAGTTGCCGCAATTTATTCTCAACCGATGCAAACGGGTCTTCTCCTTTAAGGAAGCGGAGTTTCGGAAACGTCGTCATCCACCAATTGCGAACGACCGGATCATCCACACGAGCTAAAACATCCCTGCGAAATGAATCATCGACAGCAAACATTCGTAGCATATCAAGAATCGTTGAATCCCCTGCCTGCATCAACGCCAGAACGGTGTTCCATAAAATGTCTTCTAGGCGTGGCGTATGCGTTCCCGTGCCGAAAACCTTGCGGAACGTACTCACCACTCCATCACAGGCAACATCAACCATCGCGAGATCAACGTCAAGTGGATTAAAACTGACGGGATACGCCAGATCACTCGGGTCGATCAAAATTACATCATTAGTGCGATGACTTGGAACGGACGCCAAGACTGCATCTGCCAGATCACCATGTGGATCGACTACTGCCAGGCCATCCCCCGCTTGCATGTCAGACAAAATAGCATTCTGCATGACTGTTGATTTTCCGTTCCCGGTTTTGCCGACTATGAACAGATGCCGAAACCGATCATCCGTCCGAATTCCGAACCGCTCGTCCCGATCCTGAAATGAAACCCGCCCGAGTTCACAAATCCCGGAACCAGATTCCAAGGATTCCCTTTTCTTGAGGGGTAATTCCACGGGCGGTTACAACCGCCTGGAGTGTGTTGTTTGTAACGAAACATCGCGTACTGAACTGGTCGGCAAATGCCACAATGTTGCCAGTTCTTCATCAGAGAGCAGAAAACCACGCTGCTTCAGTTTCGTATCGTTCTTTGAAATCGATGACGATTGAAACAGACCAAGTCTTGGTTCTGTAAACTTATTGAGGATTGCTGCCATTTCCTGCAATTTGTGAACCGCATTCTGTTTTTGACCAGCGGGAGCATAAACAATCAGATTCAATTGCACCTCAAACAGATGTTGCCCCAGCTTGACCGAAGCTGCTTGTAAATCCTTCTCGTTGTCGTGCATTCGAGAAGATGTTTTGTTGAGTTCTTCGTCTGATACGAATCGTTCTTCACGCTGGCTGGCAAAGAATTGTGAGAACAGTCCAGCCAGAATACGCTGCCAATGTTTCGGGCTACTGATGAAAAAAGCGTATTGACGGGCAAAGCTGCGATATTTCCGAAAGAACGGACGGGCCAATTGCTCGACGGACGTTTGTGAATATCTGATTCTTCGAGCATTGGCAGGAAAAACTGTCAGTTCAATCATTGCTTGCACATGGCTGGAATCTGGAGCAACCGCTTGCAGCACTCCACCAATCGGATCATCGACTTCGTTATGGATCACGTCTTCAAACTGTTGATACCGCAGTATCGGAAACAGATCAGGGCGCAAGTGCAAATTCATAGACCAGGTCTCATATCCAACCGGACAATCCAGCACATCTTCTTCAAGAAGTTCAATCGTGCAATCGGGATACTTCGCATGAAATTGACCTTTGATCAACCGATGCAATAAACCTGGGAACCTGCAATACAGTCCGACTTGCTGTTCATGCCGACCGATGAGAAATGAAACCGGATATTTTCTGGATGACGCATGATGAATCGCAGCCAGAATTGACCGCATATGTCGCGGGCCGCGTTCGTTGGTCGGTGTATCACTTATTGAAATGAGCATAGGAAACAGAGCGTACCGCAGCGAAGAGAAATTGTCTGTCAATCAAAATAGACTCGGGGAAGTTTTCAGTTGCCAGTCAACAATTTTTAATAAAAAGACCCGCTTTTGAAGTTGCATGTTTCATCGGCGGGTACTTTTGATTTCATCCTGTTGTGGCTTGATAGAAAAATTCTGCTCGGGGGTGACTGACCAGTCCGAAAAAGAAGGAGTGGTAAGAAGATTCTTTGCACCGTCGGAGCATCGAGCCTGCCAACAGGAGCGGCAAGGTATCACACCAGGACAGGAGTTTCCAACATTCTTCGATGGACTTGAAACTGCCGTGTCTGTGAACGCAAAAGCGGGATTTTTTCATCTTGCGGTGAGTGAAAACAGGAAGCAAATAACGCATCTCGTTCGGTAAGAAAATCATCCAGAGAGACGATATAAAAAGGAACAAACGAATTTCCACCTGTCAATTGTCTGGCGGCTTCGATGATGTTTTGCTTCCGCTGTTTTGCTCCCGTAATAACGAACAACACTCGATAATCTGGCGTTCCAACCATATCCACAAGATACCGCTGCATCTTACTGGTAATACTGTCCGCATCTTTGTACGAAAAAACTCGCTCGGTACTATTATCGAGTTCTACGCAATAGGTAAGCTCTTTCCCATTGGGCAGTAGCAGTTTGAAGTGAGCATCGGGGAAAAGAGGACGTTCTCCACAATCAATTTTGAATGTGTTTTCAGGATGAAAATCAACAACCTTGATTCCACGATGATGGGCAGCAACATAAGTCTGCACGATAAATTTCGATAACGCCTGTTGATGCCGATGCCGTCCGGGACTGATCTCCTGAAAGAATCGTTTCGTCGGCGGCTTGATCTCATCATTTTGCATCACCGTGCGATAACCCGCCAGCGTCAGTTTGTAATAGAGCCGGGCACCACCTTGTCCAGTCGTGGCATAACGCCACGAATGCAACTGGCCTGCGGCGGTCAAGTCTTTCATCCGCTCCTGTACCCGCCTCAAAGAAGTAAATGACTGCGACCACGTTTGACTGAGGGCCAAATAATCTTCAGCGGTCAAGGGGCAACGTGCCAAAGCAGCCATGATGTCATCATCACGCAACGTTTTTTGCCAACCTTTTTTTGTGAGTGATCCTGTTGCCATCGGTTAGCGAGGAGTGTAGCGTACCTTCCTTTTATTTGCTCACACTTTCCCTTGCATGGCTTTCAAAAATAGTACACGAAAAACAAATGGCTACATCGATGTCGATTCCCTCCAACAGGAACTGGTTGCCACCGGCAACGTCGTCGAACGCATCGCCAGTTTCTACAACGTCGATCTCCCCGCACTCCACAAAACCCAAAACGAAACCCGCATGGCCTGCATTTTTGCGTGTAGCAAAAGAGAGGAGCAAACCGGCGACCGTGCTATCTCCATCAAAACCAAACAGGACGGAGCAGTCTTCCGCTGCTTCCAATACGGCTGCACCGTGCGAGGCAACCTGCTCAACCTGATGTTCCTGATGAAACACAACCGCCAACCAAATAACGGCAAACTCAAAGGAACAGAGTTCAAAGAAATCGCCAGCGACCTGCAATCGCTAATAGAAGGGCGAGCCGGGGATGTCAATCCCCTGGTTACTCCGCAATCCCATGACCAATCATCACAAAACGAAAACTCATCAACACTCGAAACCAACCAGGGCCATCACTGGCCCGGCTCGCCAGCAAACGTTTCATCGGACAAAACTGATGACGAACCACTCATCAACATCCCATTGAAAGATTCCGAAAACGAACGCGCCCGCGAACTTGTCAATCTCGACGATAAATTCATCACCGATGTCGCAGAAATGTCCCCGCAAGCAGCCGCCTATGTCAGATCACGCCGGTTCATGACCCCAGAAACCATGAAAAAATACCGCTGCGGCTATCTCCCAAGTAGTTCCAAAGGATTATTAAGAGGCCACTTCGTCTACGGCTACCCCGATGCAGAAGGAGAGATCCTCACTTGGTTCGGACGCAACCTCAACTACGAAGCCCAACAAAAAAAATGGCAACGCATTGGCGACAGTAGCAAAGAACCAAGAAAATTCAAATTCGTAAAAGGCTTTCACCGCGGACAAGAATTATTTGGTCTCCCTCAATTCCAAAAACTCGCCACCAAAGAATATTTTGAAAAGAACCCACAAACCGGCATCGTAATAGTCGAAGGACAAAACGACGCCATCAACCTCCAAACCCTCAACATCCCCGCACTAGCAATTTGCAGCAACATGATCACCGAAACCCAAGCAAAAAAATTATCAACCCTCGCAAACGAAATCCCTGGCGGTTACATCTCAGTAATGTTTGACCTTGATCGAGAAGGTAAAAATGGTGCCAAACAGGCTGTGTTGGAATTAGTGAAACGATGTTGCGTTCGCATTGGTTGGAATTCCGAACTGGCAGACAGTATATTCCAGGGACAGCAACCGGAATCACTTACGGAAGAAGAATTTGTAAGGATCAGTTTTAAGTAGCAGATAGAACACCACGATTGACAGCCAGATGATTCAAGACTGTTTCTATTTCTTTTCGTCCCATCTCATTGGGATGCAGCCATTCACTTACAACATCTTTGTGAAAACGCAAAAACTTTTCGACTCATGCGCGATATGGTTTGAATGTTTTGGATGAATACTGTGTTTTCGTTTTACTGTTTGTTCGCGTTGTTCCAGCAGTTTCATTATTTCGTGCCTCTTGTTTCTCTTTTGTTTTTGAAGACAGCCGTTAGTTTTTCCTCGAATGTACAAGAAATAATGAGTCACCTCTTGAACTGTTCATTCACTGTAGGTATCGTGTACAACATCAATGAGAGATATGAAGCCTATAATGCACCTTATCCAAACAAAAATCGGTCATTTGCACGTTTTGGTTCCAATATGGCATCATATTGGAACAAGGGCATGCAGGTGAATAACAAGTTAGCTGCCGTATCAGAATAGAACGACGCAGCAATCTTTTCCCACTTCTCAATACCGATGCACACAAAGGACACAGGCTATGCTTGGGGAAATATTCCGAACCTTGATGACCGCGTTTCTCGTCGGAAAAGACAATGCTGTCATTGCCCCGGTGATTCAAAAGATCGACAATCAAGAATCAATTACCGCGAAAGAGGCGGCAGCGGCAATTAAAGCCGTGCGAAAGTGGAAGGCGACCGCAAAATTCGATGGAGCGGATAACCTTGATCAATTTGACGAGGTTGAGGAGCGAATTTTTAACTATCCCAATGTGGTATCGACGTCGAAGTGACTCGGCAGCTAACAAAAAAATGCACCCGAGCGGCGAAGTCGGGCGTTTTCAAATGGACAATCTCTCGTCACCGCTGGGTGATTTTAGGCGTTATGCAGCAAAGAAGTGCGTGACTCAGCAATAAACCCAAAGCTTCGTCGGTCAAAGCAGGTTGTTCGGTCGCTCGAGTGTTGCGGGACAAGCCAACACAAGACAAACGTCCTTAATTGATATGCAAAACGTGACTCACGCACTATTAAATGTCGTGATCCACACGTATCGTATTAGCGGCAGTGTAGGCCGCTCTCAACTTTCCGTTTCTTTGTACTAACTCAGGAGACTTACAAATGGCTGAATGTAGAACCTGCAGCGGCACAGGCGAATGCTGCATGTGCAATGGCACTGGCAATGATGACGGTGGAATCGTCTCTTGCGGATACTGTAAGGGCGATGGCAGATGTGCTGAGTGCGGAGGCAGCGGCACCAAATAAACTCCGTTCCCGATACCCCCTAACCTGCGGTGACTTGCGCCGCATAACAATCGCATGCACCGGAATGCAGTTGCTCACAAAATTTCCAATTGAGGGTCGCACGTCCGCATCCGGTGATGCGGGTCGTTGTAAAATTCACATGCTTCTCCACAGCCTATCGGCTGTGGGTTTTGTCCCGCTTTGCGGTGGTTCCCTGTTGGGGGAAATGTGCGTGACCCACGAGCGGGTTGATTGGGGTGCTTTACTTTCCGACACTTGGATTTTCCATGCTTACTGCCGGAGGCACAAAGCAGTCTTGACTGCACGCGAGGCCGAGGGTGGAGCCATTTCGTTTCTGGAATGTGTCGGAAGTCTCGGCCTCGCGGGGGTTCCCGCCCGCGAGTGGTGTCACCTCATAGGTGGTGTCACTTGGCTTCGCCAAGCCCCGTTTGGTCGATTTCCAATCGCCAATGGATTCGTAAAAACCCCGCACCTACCTGCGGGGGTAAACGCGGGAGGTAATGCGACGTTATTTGCGGGGTGTTTTTGAATGGATTCGATTCATTTTCTTTTATGATTCTCTTCCTGCTTTGAGACGATACGGCAGACGATCAATCATGGCACAGTTGCCGAAGATGTTTTGGCACTCTTGAGCGAAGCATGCCTGTTTCGCAGTCGCCTTCGGCTTGCCGTTAAACATGTCATCTATTTTGCTGATCAGTTAAAAGATCCAAACATTGATTCAATCGAAACTCTTCATTCTTCTTAAAACGGCCTCGTAGAAAATCGCTGTTGAGTTCTGTAATCGCCAGCTTTTCAATTTGAGATCGTTCATCATTCGAGAGCTTGTCCCACACAGGCAATAGTCGCTCCCTGCGACGTTTTTTCTCTTGCTTGGCCTGGAAGACCTGAGCGTCATCAACCCCCTCTTGAGTCGCCTGTTTTTGATCTTGCTGTTGACGCTGCTGTTTCTTCTCGGCATTGATAATTGAATCTGGTTTTGACCAATTAGACTCAATAGCTTTTCGCAACATCCCCAACGAATTCCGTTCCGGGTTACGGTGCGGCAACCATTCAATCTGTTGTTTGATCTCCAGCAATCCCCTCTTCCGCGACAACTCCAATGCAACATCTTCGTCAAACCCCGCTTGTCGTAGAAGTTCCAATGATTCTAAATTCTCAACAGCAACAACAGATGAATCGTCTTGTTGTTTGTCAGTGTTATTTTCTAATGTCTTTGTATCGGTAGGTTTTTTGCCGTCTTGTTCCGGTAGTTTTATTGCCGGGTTCCCGGTATGGTTTTTGCCCTGTTGAAACTTGTCCGGTAGGGATTTTGCCGTGCTCTTTTTGTTTGTCCCTTTATCAAGCCATTTCACAGCATAACTTGCTGCACGACTATGTCTGCCAGCGTTCGGATCGAAGTAACCTTCACAAGTACAATGAATGTAGCCATTGTTGATACCGTTTTTCAGTGCTTCTGAAAGTGCAGTTCGATCACTGACATTCGCATACTGTTGAATATAACTGAATGAAAGTGGAGCTTCAGTTCGTCTTCCACCAAATTGATTCTGATAACCAACGGTGTGCCGTAGGATCGTCCCGACAACTTTTGCCATGACAAGTGTTTCCTGTGAAATCACCACATCGAAGTAAGCGTTTGGAATGGGAGAACGGTTTCCATCACCTGCAAAGAAACCGTTGAATTGCTCTGGATTGTTCGTGTAATCATCATCGCTCCAGCGGAGTCGGTACTCTGCCGCTTGACCAGACTGTCCGCGGCTGTTTGCAATACCCGCAGTGACACAAGAGATAAATTTACCAGACTCAGCATCACTCAATGCTTTCGGAATGGATCGGGTGCTGATCCCGGCATACTTCGAGATGTCGGCGTAAGAAATTCGGATATCTTCTTTGATGGGGTTGCCATGCTTATCAAGGTAGCCAAGAGTTTTACGCAGGATGTAGGCTACCAGACGGACGCAGCCGCGTGACTGATGCCGTAGGCAGACCTCAAAAAACTGATTGGGGCAATAGATGTAGTTTGCCGTGAGATGTTCGAAACCGTTGAACTGCATTATTTGCGGGATAAGAAACGATTGAGAGTTGGGGTTTCATACCACTTGTGCTTTTCTGCTTTTTTCTTCCTAGCGGGTTGTTTCCTGGCAGGACTTTTTCGTTTGGTCGATGGGGTCGATTTCGTCTTGTTTTGAGCGGTCGTTTTTTGCTTCCCGGTACTCCCCTGCTTGCGTTGGCTTTTAGTTTGCGTCGGCTTGACAACTTCTGCTTCTTGAACGACTGGCTGCTCTTCTTTAGAATCAGTTACCGGACTGGATGGTATTTCTGCATCCTCAACTTCTCCTCCCAGCAATCCTTGCTGTTTCAATCCGCCAACCAGAAGACCAAGATTTCTCATCAGTTCATTCGTCTCCTTTTCTCGCAGGTTTCGTTCCGCCTCCAGGTCGTTTCGCTCCTTTTCCAAGTCACTTTTCTCTTTGAGTCTTTCACGGAGATATTGAATTTCTGAATCTTTATCATGCAGACGATCTTTCAAAACTTCCACGACTTCTAAGTTCGGCTGTGTTGTATCTTGCTCACCTGTTGTAGTGGGTAAAACTTTTTCTGTTAACTCTTTCTTCGCTTCATCCGTTCGGGGACCATACTTTTTCGCAACCCAGTCTGCTTCCACAAACCAGGTCGGATTGCGTCCCTCTTTTTTGAGTTGCTCGATCCGTGCCTTGGTGACATCGGGACCTTCGATCACCTGCTCATCCTCCGTGTGCAACTTGAGATGACGCAGGATGTTGAAATCTTCCATTTCGATAGCCTTGCTCCAGTAGCGTTGCAAGGTTCTTTCTGCTCGCTGACAACTTTCTGCTGCCTGTTTGCGGGTAATAAATCCGGGGATGGGAGAGGTGTCCATACGACAGACGGGAGGACAAAATAAAAGGTGCTTTCAGAGTATTCCTGCCAGCGGTTCCCTGTCAATAGTTGATGACGAGCCGTTGTCGTGCCGACTGTCGTATGCTCAGTTGCCAGGGACACGACAGCAACAATCCGCTTTACAAAGCCAACCATTCCCCATCTGTCGAGAGGCTGCCGTATGGTCAGGCATTGCTTGTCGAATCGGTAACGAACGGTCAGTCGTATGATTGTCGTCCCGTCATTCCCTGACCACTCGACAACTGCAACCGACGAACCGTCACCGAATCGTCTGCCCACACGACACCGACAGGTCTGCCGAAAGGGCATCAAAAAGTGGAGACTGGAGAGGGGACTCAACCATCAAATACGACCAATAAAAAAGCCCCGATCAACGAGGTATTTATCAATGTTTAGTTCGCATAACAGTGACAACTTGCCACGGGAAGATTGCAACTCAGACAGTTGCCAACCTGAGCATTCGCCTGATTGACAACGAAGTCAACAGCCTGTTGTGATACTTGAATATTGTCCATGAGATTGATGGGTAAAGAATTACAAACCGACGACTGCTCGCCGGTACTTTTTTGTTTGCCCCGAAGTCCAGGTGGAGTTGCCACAGCAACCAACCTTGACGAGGAACTACAATAAAAAGGCCGCGAGCAGAGACGTACCCGTTAGAATGATCGTTGGCTCGTGCATTCTGTCCCAAGAATGTGAGCAAAAAGAAAACCCCGCCAACCGAAGTCAGCGGGGAGGGGATCAGAGGTTGTGCAGCTTTGTAAACTCTTGGATTTCCCTGCTTCTTTTTGTTGCTGCCTGTGATACTTCTGGCTCAACGAATCCAAACAGTCCACCATCCAGCGCCTGCAACATTGCCTTCTGTGCTTGACGTTGTTTCTCGGCGACACTTCCATCAAGGAGTTTTTCACCGAAGTGATTTCTCGCTCGATTCACGAAGATTTCCAGGCAGGCTTCGCGTGATTCCAATGCTGACCACGGCGATCCCGAACCGTGGTAATTTCCGCAGTGATAACAGAAGGACGATCTAATGGCATATCGCCCGTCTGGGAGTTGTGCGATTTCATATTCAACCGAAGCTCCGGCAACTTCAATCACTCGTAAACCTTCGCCATGTTCTTCTGCTGGATCACGTACTTCGCGAACCCATTTGTCGTGTTCTTCGTGCCGAACTTTCAGTTCTGGTGACATTTTCATAATTGAGAGGGGATAGAAATAAAAGGCCTCTGACCGAAGCCAGGGGAGAGAGGTTATTCCAGGACATCGCAGTGTCGCCAACATTGACAACAGACCGAGAGTCCTTTGGTCTCAGCAAGGTCTGCCTGGCAGCACTCACTACGTCCAAAGAAGAGAAGATTGACCAGCGCACTGGTCTGTGCAACAGTCTGCATATTGATTGGGGGAAGGAAATAGAAACCGACGTTTGCTCGCCGTTACTTCCTGCTCCTGCCCGACTGCAAGGTGGAGACGGCAAAACAAAGTGAAGCCGTACTACCTTGCGGAAGCGGCATACAATTCAAAGCACTGCGAGCAAACCAAACCACCGCAAAAATATTTGCTACGCCAATTTCAAGATTCCTTTTATTGCTGACAATCAATGTCGAATAATGTCCATGACGGATACACTGCCTACTCCCAGAATACTCCCACAGTTTTTCATATCTTCGCATACACCGCGTATTGCAGGTTCTGCGAACTTGAGGACACGGTCTTCGGAACCGTAGGTGTTCAAGCAAAACGCTACCATATCAAAGGCTTTCCAATCGGAACAGAAAAATTCAGCCCTGAGCTACAAAAGTTTCATCCAGTTGATTAGGCCATTTAACCTTGGCTCCGCGCCCACAATTCACGGGGAACTCCAGATTATGTCCACTTCTGCTTGTGGTCTTCAGTGAGAGCGATTAGGTTGAAGGGATGGAATTTAAACCCAACTCACCGCGAGCAATGGCAGCTTCGAGTTGGACAGGGTTATCACGCAATACTTTGATCCTACTGATTACCTTGAGACAGGCTCCCTCTCCACCTACGGGACTTTCTCTCGGCCAGTCCTTTGGTTCCCACCCGTTCCATTCGGTCCCGAAAAAGTTGCTTCCCTCAAAATTTACAGGATGAAAACGGCAATTGTACATATTTGCATACGAAAAATCAGTGTCGAAAAGCTGTGACTTAGAAAACACCGTATTACGAAGGTCTGAGCCGCGAAAATCACAGTTACGCAATATTGCGTTTGAAAAATTTGCCCCCTCGCATTGCACTGCAAGCAACTTGGCACCAGAGAGATCACACCCAGTGAAATCCACGCCTCGCAAGTCCGCACCGGACAGGTCAATCTCGGTCAGATTTGAGCTATGAAAAGAACCAAATTCACTTTGCACAAAACTGCAATTCGCCTTGAAAAACTCGGCGTACTCAACCTTAGCCTCTTTAAGATTCGCTCGGACAAGATTGCTTCCAGTGAATTTTGTGTAACAAAGATTGAATCGCATCAGATTTGTATTTCGAAGGTTACAACCAACGAAAACGCCGTGTGCCAGTTGCCGACGGGGGTACAAGTCGGCGAAATCAGTACCTGTCAAATCGTCACCGGAATACTGAATTCCATCCAATGCAATCTCAACATTCACCTCTCCTTTTCGAAGTTTGCTTTGCAAGTCCTGCATCTTTCGACGTGTTGACCGGCACCGCAGTATTGGCCACTTACGGGTTCTACTATCTCCTGAGTATAACATCGCACTCTCCTCCATGAAATCAGGTGCTGATCTACCACAAATACCAACCGCCTCATTGGCATCCACACTATTACTTCGGTTCATCTTTAAGCCTTAATTTGTTTACATCCTCAACAGATGATTGAAGCCTTTTAGGAAAAGGAAGTTCCGGAATTGCAATCATTGAACCCAGCGGCTGATGTAGCTTTTCTAGCGTGTCACTAAGAATGTCGTCAAGGCCCTCAACAAAGCGATCACGTAATTTTGATGTAACTGGAAGTTCATCAAATGACCTGTTGAAATATTCACAGCGTGCGATTGCCGAGAGGATAACTTGAGAATCATTATCACAGCGATTAATTTTGATGAAGGTAACCCAGCACCCAATGCAGCCAGATGCTAAGCAAAAAGCACTACTAAAATAAGCGACATAGTTACTTTCAACTGTGTAAATCACGCCTGCTAGTAACGCAGAACTGCCCAGCACGAAAAGGAAGCAGTATTTCAATGCATTATAAAAGAACGACCGCGCTACTCCAACATGATCATTCATGTCACGAAGACTGACGATGCACTGGTGCGAAGACAACTGAACTTTGCGAGCAGTAATTTTCTTTTTCGACACTGAAAACAATCCATTCGTTCACAAGGAAGCATTACGAAAATCTACTCAGTTTCAGCCTGCCCCTGCCACAGCAAGTGGGATGATAACGAGTTGTGCATTAGTACACAACTCGATTTGCCGTTTTTTTTCATGTGATGGAAAATTTCTGCCTCTACCGTCTTCTATGTGTTGATCTGCCAGTATGTGTCAATTGAGTTCTGACCTGCCGTCAAGAATCTCCCAGAGACTTGAAAGACTCAAGTAAATGTGCTTCACCAATTTGGAAAACATAATCTGGGGGTCCAGAGGAAACTGGAGAAACAGATTTTTGGCAAAATAACCTAAATAAGTATGCTGCACATAGGATTCGGCGGGGTCAGGGAAATTTGCTCTCTCATGGCTGTTTACCTTCGAACGTGGAGTTGTCTACTAATTCTTTGGGGGTATCTTTGGGGCCTAAAACATCAATTTGCCCGTTACGAAGACGTGAAATCAATGATTTCATTTCCCTAATTGTAGTCCTCGATTGCAAACGCAGCTTTTGCCTAGCAGTTGCATTTGCCTCATGCTGTTCATGATTGCAGTCGAAAAATGTTTCAACGGTGGGTCTGTTTTGCATCAAACTCAGAGTACCACGGAGGGAGTAACTGTCAAATGTTGTGTATGAATTCTTTGGCCAAGCGGCGGTTTCGGGTTGTATGTTGGTTTGTTTTAGTCGTGATGGGTGGGCTTTGGCTTTGTGAATTCCGTCAATAAACCTGACTCCCCGTAAGCAAGTCTGCGAAGTGTTCGTGATCTCGCAGCTTTTCCCAGCCTTTCGAAGCAAATTAAGTCAGCATCGCTTTTAACGAGTCGCAGTCTCGTGCCTTTCTGTGCTTCAATCTAATCGTTGCAAACGTACTTTCAACCAGACGTAAACCACCGGCTCTTCTGTTTCTGACGAAAATAAAAGATGATCCTCCTTGAGGAAGCCTCTGTAAGGCTAAAGGAGGATCATCATGAAGGGTTGACGAAGTCAGCCTCATGTCAAATGGGACTGCAAATATTATGTTGTGGTTGTACCAAAGTATCATCAATGCGTCTTCTTTGGGTGGAAAACGAAGAAGGTTGATTGGGTAAACAAATAAGAAATCTACGTCAGAAGATAGGAAAGTGCGATAAAAATAATTAGAAATTTAAATTTTCTCTGATCCCCTGAACCAGACACTTGGGATCAGCCTTGCCCATCCACCCTAACAAGAGACAACATTGACCGTCGAATATCCTCCGAAAGTGCAGCCCACATCTCAATGACCAGTTTCAAATCAGTGTCAATCGCACTCATTAAACGACACCCATTGCCATCCAGACAATGACAATCTGCTGACACGGTTTGGACATTTTGCGTAACATCTTGTAGAATAACGCCTTTACGACAACCGCCACATAGAGTGCGTCGTGACGCACCTTTTATACGCATGCCTGATTTGGTGCGTTGCAACGCACCCTACGGTTACTGGGTTTCATCTGCTTTACACGCTGTAGGTGGATGTGTCATTAGCCGTTCTATCAGTTCGGTTAGCTTCTGTGGGCTTCCTTTTATTTTTACGTAACGATGCGATTTTTTGCGATCGGTTTTCCATTGTGAATGACCATCGGAATCAATGACCACTCGCCCGTTTCCAATTTCTATCCAATACTCTGGTTGTACTCCCAATACGGCCAGCAAAACGGCTGCCTGATCGTGGCTCGGCTTGCCATGATCAATCGCTTTTCCTTTCCCAAACGGGCGTAGTTCGTAAGCTTTACGGACCGGATTTTGCTGAGGAGTTTGCTTTAACGCCGCTCCGGTAATAATCGCTCTACCGACTTCATACCCTTGCCAGATAATTTCCCCCGGCCAGTAATTTGCGACCGTTACCGCTGCAGCAGGGTCAAGTAAAAGATTTGTTTCAGGAGATTTTGTGCGAGGGAATCCGCCTCCCATAATGATCGTCATACGGACTTTTTGCTTGATCAGTTCTTTTCCCGTCAGCGGGCTGTATTGATCAGGGTTGGATCGAAGAAGATCTTCCATATTACTCAACGCGCCGACACTACAGTAAACCACGGAATGATCCGGCTGGTTGGCTAACGCTTTTCGGGAGACAGCAATCGCATCGGGGCAATCAACATCGCCAGGTGTATCGTTCGGGAATTCCATGCGTAACGCAGGGGTGAAATGACTGGGACCGACGGAGCGAAACTTCAAACCATCTTTGTCAGTACCAATAGGAATATTTCCACGACCGTAATACGTATTGATGGCATCAACAGCGGCAGCCGAAGAATTGGCAGGGCATTTGATGTTTGTAGTAATGGCAATGATCTTTGCTTTTCCCTGATCCGCCAACGCATGCAAAACCGCCAACGCTCCGGCATCATCACAATCGCTGGAAATATCGGTATCAAACAGAATTGATACCGGCTTTTCTGCAATGACCACCCGAGGAAGAAATAACAGAAGCAAACAAAATTGAAGTAGGAGAGTGAACTTTTGAGGGATACTTTCAGAATGATTATTGCTGATCATAAGAGTGGTTCTGACGACAGAAGAAAGACTGAATTACCTGCAATTACATTTGCAGACGCCAATAAACTATGGGCAGTTTTTTATCGGCGGTTGACTGACCAGAAACTGTAACGCTTCTGAAACTCGGATCGTTTGTTTCGGATTCATCTTGAGAAAACGATCTCGCTTCGATTTCTCCGGTTCGATAAACAGATAGCCGTCATCTTCGACACGAACCAGCCCTGTTTCAGAGAGATTGAAATATCCACGATCTGGCCTGACTGCATATAAAACGCTGGTCAAATCCCAACAGGGGCGGTCATGGTTAGGGCCGCTGTGAAGCAGATACGATTCGGGAACAATGTGATGCTCGCAATACTGAAAATCTTTGGCGATGCTTTGCCGAGGGTATCGAACTGCAATCCCGATTTCAAAACCACTCCAGATGATCGGAACCTGTTCGGGCCAATTCTTGGCGAATCGCTGCATGGCGCCAATTCCGTTACGGACATTTGCTTCCAGAAAATGTTTGTTTCCGTTAATGGGCTTAAAATTTCCAGCCATGGCAGAAACCAGCCGTACTTTCCGACGAACTAATTCAATCCCAGAGAGAGAACTGAATTGGTCCGGTTTTGAATCGAGAAGATCAGCCAGATTCGAAGCCAGACCAACCTGAATGATCACAACGCAGTGGTCAGCAGAAGCGGCCAAGGTTTTCCTCAGCAGCGAGACGGCATCTGGTAAATCGGCGTTGGAAGTGACATCGTGAGGATAAAGAAACTGATCCCCTTTTTTCTTTAACACACCACCTTTTATCTTTAACATAAGGTGGAGATACTTACTCTCTCGCTGTTGAGCATTGCGGGTGACGCCAATCGGAATATCTGGACGTCCGTAAAACGTATTGACCGCATCGGTAAACGGACCTGTTAGCGGGTTGATTTTAGAAATCGTCACCGCGAGCAAATCGCATTCTCGCCGATCCGCCAGCGTATGCAGCATGGCTAGCGCAAGAACATCGTCAACATCCCCCGAAATATCGGTATCGAAAATCACCTGCACAGGCTCCGTTGCCTGCACTGGTAAGATCGTTATTCCGAATGGAAGCGATACCGCCAAGAGATTCAGTAACAGCAGGCGGAGCGAAGTAATCATACAAATTATTCCCGTTTAGCATTGATGAAACAATAATGGTCGCATCTTCAGTTTTATTTTGCAGGGATGCGTCCAAGAGATCCTGCACAATGACAGATAATTTGTTTAACAGCAAGCCAAAGAGGACTGAGTAGACAGGCATGGGGGCACATTGGGGTTTGCACATTCCCTGTAGCCACCGTCACCAGACGGTGGAAATCAGATGTCCAATGAATCCACGCTCTGGCGAGCATGGCTACTTTTCAGAGATAGCCGTGCAAACCCCAAGGTGCACCCCCTGAAATGATTGCGATAGATGCCGTCTTTGATGGTGGCAAGCACGCCATTCTACGACAATGTTTGATGGCTGTGACGAGCTTTCAAAAATTGCGGCGGGGCTATCTGAAGCTTCTCTTTGTTCACACTACTTTCTGCATTAACACCGTTATCTGTATTAACACTGTTTTGAAAAGCCTGTTGAGAGAGCCATTGTAGAATATCGTGTCTGAGGAGTTGCCCGATCAATTGTCCCTGATGAACCACAGCAATACTTTCGTGGCAAGCTTCCCGGAACAAAGGGGCGATTTCTGCGATATTAATTGAAGCCTCACACGAAACAACATGCCTGCTCATAATTTGTTCAACCGATTGGCAATCACATTCAGCGTTGATAAGTGATTTAACCAGCGAAAACGCAGGAACAATTCCCAGCAGGTGTTGTTGATCATCAACAACATACAACTTTTCAACCTGTCGATACAACGCGAGCGAGACTGCAAACTCGACGGAAACATTCGGAGTAATTTTCAGAATGTCGGTATTGAGGATCTCTTGAACCATGTTCTGCATCGCAGATAGCCTTTGTCAGGTTATAATTATTGCATCGAATGCGAAAAACTTTTGGCCCTGCAAACTCTTTTCGGCTACCTGCAAACGCGGTATTACCCTTCTCTGCACCATCGTGCTTAGAGAGTAGGGTTCATTTGTGATTTTTTTGGGTTATGACGATTACGC
Source organism: Planctomycetota bacterium (assembly GCA_024278285.1). Taxonomy (GTDB): domain Bacteria; phylum Planctomycetota; class Planctomycetia; order Planctomycetales; family Planctomycetaceae; genus Rubinisphaera. The sequence continues at coordinate 4,324 of JAJRTM010000351.1, read as the reverse complement.
CGATTATGCCATGCCGAGGGACAGCACCGGCTCACCTGATAAAGTCCCGGTCCATTCAAGGATGACCCAGACACGAAGTGTCTGAGCCATCCATGTAATGAAATGCGACACCGGCTAGCCCAATAGTTTTTTTTAGTCCACTATAGACCGCTATGACAGAAAGCGGGCTCGTTCTTCTGGTGTGGGAAGTCGGCACGATTCTTTTTTGCCGAATATGCGATACCGAACTTTGGCAACAAGTCGGTAGCCGAGATTGCGCAACGGGCCAGGGATCATCCAAAGGGCATATCCTGCCATTTTCCAAAAGCCTGAGAGAGAGCAGAGCACTTGCATAACGGCAGTAGAATGGCGAAACGTTTTCCCGTTTTTAATCAGTACAATGCTTTTCAAATCTTCGGTGTCTGATTTTTCAAGATGCAGCTTTGCCGCTTCGCCTTGTAGTGGAGCAAACAGGAAAATTTGTTTGCGATCATGCTTCAACAAAAAATCGACAAAGTGATTGCACATTCCGCAAACACCATCGAAAAAAACGACCGGAGTCTGGGGGAGTTCTGCATTATCTTTTTTCGGCAACGATGTTTCTTCAATTGAAACAGCCATCAGCTTCAAGGCCTTTGTTAAAGTTGCAGGTTACCCTGCGATACGCTCACCGCTTGGCATCGCTCGAACAATTACCGTCGGATTTATCTATTTTGTTTGGCCAAAGGCCTCTTTCACCATAGCCTGGGGCAACGCCCCAGGTAAAAGGACACGACTCCTCTTTTTGGCTGAAAGCCATAAACAAAAGCATTGAATATGGCTTTCAGCCAAAAGGTTGACGGCTCATCTCTTCCTGGGGCGTTGCCCCAGGCTATGATGGTTTTGGCCTTCAGCCAAGAAAACAGAGCATCGAAGATGCGACAATTATTGTTTTATCGATGTTTACCTCAATGATAGACGGCTTTCAGGGTGAAGGCAATCTCTTTTTATTCAACCCAATCAAAACCGATATCGAATGCGGGAGCGGAATGGGTGAGGCTGCCGATGCTGATACGATCAACTTTCGTCAGGGCAATCTGCTTAACCGTTTGAAGGTTGACGCCGCCCGATGCTTCCAGAAGAATCGCGGGGTTCAGATCGTCTCTTATTTTTACGGCTTGTCTCAGTAAGTCGTTGTTCATGTTATCGAGCAGTATGATATCTGGCTCGCCGGGGATCATTTCCTGCATCTGCTTTAATGTATCGACTTCAACTTCGATAATTGTGTTTGGATATGTTGTGCGAGCGATTCGCAGAAATTCTGCTGGCGATTGTTCTGGGTGAGTTTTTTTCCGGGCAGCAAGATGATTATCCTTGATAAGAACGGCATCGAACAGACCGATCCGATGATTCTGCCCGCCGCCACAACGTACCGCGTACTTTTCGAGTAATCGAAACCCCGGATGCGTTTTTCGGGTATCGAGAATAACCGCTGCAGTCCCGACCACTTCCTGAACGAATAAGTTGGTTAAAGAGGCGATGCCGCTCAGGTGTGTCATAAAATTCAGAACTGTTCTTTCTGCGATTAACAATTGCCGGGTAGGGCCGGAAACAATCGCGATTGTATCGCCTGCTCTAACTTTTGAGGCATCTTTAATTTTGATGTCGATTTTCAAAGAAAGATCGATCGCTTGCAGCACCAAAACAGCCACCGGCAACCCGCAGACAACTCCCGTTTGCCGGGCATTAATCGCAACACGGGCAGTTTCTTCGGAGGAAATTGATAATTGAGATGTTAAATCACCTGCATCGCCCAGGTCTTCTTTGATCGCGAGAGCAATAAGTGATTGAGCCGCTTTCAGTTCGTTTTGCTCGAATGTATTTGTGGTGTATAGTCTGTAATCCATTTTTTGTTTCGATATAAATTCTGATCATTATTTGATACGATGATGTGGCTGGATGATAGCCGTTATTGTCAACGAAAGATAGATTTCTCATACGGCTGGTTCACTCTGAAAGCAGGAATCAGTATCAATCTTTTTTAATAATACGTAACATAAAGAATTTAACCGATAGTCATACGAAATGCCGAGTTCACAGGCAACAACTCATACAGAAAAGGCCAGCCCCGATTTTCAGGGGTTTGTGCCTCACGATCAACTGCTTAACTGCATCCACTGCGGGTTATGTACTTCTTCCTGTCCCACTTATTTGGTAACAGGGAACGAGAATGACAGTCCGCGTGGGCGTATTCATTTAATGCGGGGGGTTGAAGAAAATCGCATCGAACTGAACGAGCGGGTTCGTGGGCATCTCGATTTATGCCTGGATTGCAGAAGCTGTGAAACAGCCTGTCCTTCTGGCGTTGAATATGGACAACTGATCGAAAAGTTTCGTCTTTCAGATCGTCAAAAACAATTGCAGGAGACCGGGAAAGGGCTGAATTGGTTTGAACGTTTTTTTCTGCGAGATCTTTTTCCCCATCGAAGAAAACTGGAACGAGTATTGTGGCCCGCTCGATTACTGCAGATAACGAATCTCGATTGGCTGATCGAAAAAACGGGGCTCATTAAATTACTGCCGATGCCGTTACAGCGAATGCAACGAATGCTGCCCAGGTTGCAACGCGATCAACCAAAACTTCCCCGTACATTGCCTGCCAAAGGAACGCAAAAATCTCGCGTCGGTTTGTTTTTGGGATGTGTGGCTGATGTCATGTTTCGTCATGTCCACTGGGCCTGTGCGCGAGTATTGCAGGAAGCCGGCTGTGAAGTGGTTGTGCCGACTGATCAGCAATGTTGCGGAGCGATGGAATATCATACCGGACAAACCGAATCGGCTACGCATCGAGCCCTTGCCAATGTCGATGCGTTCGGCGACCAACTTGTTGATGTTGTTCTGGTAAATGTTGCAGGCTGCGGCGCGATGTTGAAAGAATATACGCATCTGGAAAAAGCTGGGCATGCCAATTCTGAAGATGTCAATCGATTGAACCGCTTCGCAGGAAAAGTTCGCGACATCACCGAATACCTGGCAGAACTTGACCTTGCGCCACCGCAAGGGGAGCTTCCCATTCGTGTCGTGTATCAGGATGCGTGCCATTTGAAGCATGCTCAACAGATTGATCAGGCACCGCGTGAATTGCTCCGTAAAATACCGGGACTTGAAATTATGGAGATTCTGGAACCAAACATCTGTTGCGGGGCAGCTGGAAGTTACAATCTACAGCAGCCGGAAATGTCGGACGAACTGGGTAATCGAAAAATCAATCACATTCTGGAAAAATCTCCCGACGCAATCGTCAGTGCCAACGCAGGCTGTGCATTACAGTTGATGGCGTTACTCAAACAACGTGGCAAGAATATCCCGGTCTTCCACCCGGTTGAATTGTTCGATGCCAGTCAACGAAAAGTGCCTTGGGAAGAGCTACGTTGTCGGTAACGGGATAGTAACCGAGTAAGGGACGCTCGAATAATAACTGTCGTATCTTTGATGTTCTGTTTTCTTGGCTGAAGGCCAAAATTACCATAGCCTGGGGCAACGCCCCAGGAACAGATGTGCCATCACCCTTTTGGCTGAAAGCCATAAACAATAGCATTGAATATGGCTTTCAGCCAAAAAGAACAATCAAAATAATTTACCTGGGGCGTTGCCCCAGGCTATGGTAAAAGAGGCCTTTGGCCAAAAAAACAGATGAAACCAGACAGTAGTTTTTCGAGCGATTCTAAGATATTTCAAGAAAATTGTCTTGAAATGCAAATCAAAGCGAATGAACCATAAATTTAACAGTTCTATTAAACCTTCGACTCAACCGGTTCGTTGTAAGATCGCGTGAGTTCTTCCGATGCGAAGAACCGACGAATATCGCTTTCCCGGTGATAATACATTCCCAGGCGATAATAATTGAGACATCGTTCAGGCTTTGACTATAATCTGGTACAGTGACAATTGAGCATAAAACGAGAATGCTTTATCGGAATATCATCTCCCAAGAGGATAAAATGAATAACGCTGCACTTCGATTTAACAAAAAAACTCAACAGCCCGGCAAGCGATCCGGGCTGATGAAACTGCTTTTGCTTCTCTGTTTATTTCAGCCTGGTTTGGTTTTTGCACAGCCAGTGAAAAAAACGGATAAGCCGGTTGTTGAAAAAACAGCAGCAAAGAAAACAGCGGCTAAGAAAACAGAGTTAAATGAAGAACCCGGTCCAGGGAAAGTTGTCCCAGAGAAAAAAAGTGTTCCTCTGGCTCGATATGTAGTGGTGAACAGCCCGGTTGATGATGTCGTGTTTCGCAAAGTTCGAAATACTGCTTTGAAGTTGCAGGAACTTGCCATTTCTGAAGACCGTCCTGCTTTTCTCATTTT
>JAJRTM010000350.1 GCA_024278285.1 Planctomycetota bacterium | reverse complement strand
GTTTGATTCCGGTTTATCCGGGTTAGGGATATGATTGTGGATTCAATAATTATTGCAGGAGCATCATTTCCTTCTGGAGTGCGTGAAGTAGTCCAGTGAATGGGGTCCACTACAGTTCTCGAATCGGAGCAATTAAGTAGAGCAGCAATATAAATAAGAAAAGTAATGCAACCGAAGCGAGTTGCAATAAGAGCGGATGATTATTAATCCAGTTCAACATTCATCTTGTTCTTGCTTCATTGTGCGTTGTCGTAAAATCGACATCATTTATACGCACTACACACAAACTGAAGCAGTACGTAAAGCCAAAATCGAATTCATCACGATTTCAATCTGTTTTTTAATGGTGCATTCTGTAGACGGATAGCCGACGACATTGCCAATGGCATAAACTTTTGAGGTCCAGGTTTCGTAATTTTCGTTGCACCACAAACAGCCGCGGTCATCAGCGAACAAGCCAACCGCTTCGAGATTCAACGAAGAAGTACAACCACGTTGCTCCACCTGCGCTGCAACAACGGCATCAACAAGGATCGATTTCCCAGAATCGAGAAAGATTCGGATTTGCCCCTGCTCTTCACTTAAACCGATAATGCCTGAAGCGATTACCTCTTCGAGAATGCGATCTTTTCCCGAAACAAGTTTGATTGAATCTTTGCTTGCCATCGCGAGACAATCAAATTGCTCCAGCGAATCTTCTTCCTCTGCAAAGACAACCTGCGGATGCTCGATCATCCAGCGAGGAGAAACAGAGCTCGATCCTGTTGCGATAATGATCTGCTGTGCGGTTAAAGAAAGGCTTCCCTGTTCGGTTTCGCAAATTATTTTGTGCTCCGTTTCAAACCGAGCCGTTCCCACAAGTCGCGTTAAACCGGCAACGCTCTGCTCAGAAACATATCTTGCTTCTTCGATCAAAACAACACGCGCAATCTCGTGGCAAGCACGCTGGGCAAATTTCACGCCAGCTGGATCATTTCCCAGAATCGCAATGTCGTATTCATATTCGGATTCATAAAACATTGTATTAGATTACTTTCACTCAGATGGAATTACTAAAAATAATCCCGGCACTCTGGGGTATCAATTAGGAAGCTGTCTATTACAGGATTTCGGCTATCTGGCGGAGATAAGGCGAGAAGGAAGGTCTGAAATGATACGATACGCTGTAAGCACCGCAGGATAAACAAGTTAATCCGGTTATGGCGATTTTCCGGGATAAGGCGACGCAGTAAATTAGAACCAGAAGATGTTTGTTGTTTAATTTAATTGAATTTGTGAACCCGAGCGGATTAAGTGCGTTATAGTTAAAACATTGCGCATGCCCGCAAGTTTTGCTATTTTTTCGGGCAGTCGAAAAAGTATGTCAATATCCATTTCATTGGAAAGATAGAAATATGTCTCGTCAAAGAGTTGAAAATCAAGGTCTCAAAGCACTGCTTTACAGCACCGGGGGAATATTCCTTTTGGTCATTGCTTTGCTTGTCGGCGGTTGGATGGCTTTTAACTTTTTCCGTGTCGATGTCTCAGCGGGACAGATGGCAATTCTGACGAAGAAGACAGGGATTGATCTCAAGAACATGCAGGAAGTTGCCCCCACGGCTGATACGAAAGGTGTCCAGCGAGAATTTCTGCTTGAAGGCAGGCACTGGTTCAATCCTTACCACTGGGACTGGGAAGTGGTTGACCAGAAAGAGATCGGAGAAGGTGAGATGGGTATTCTGATTTCTCTCACCGGAGATGATTTAGGCTACGGTGAGTTTATTGCCAAGGTAGATTCGACAAAAGAAATTTTCAAAAATGGCGTTTTGACAAAGGGAATTGTCCCAGGGGTACTACGTGCTGGTCGTTATCCGATCAATCCTTATCTGTTTGATATCGAAATTACTGAACCAATCGTTATCTCAGCTGGTTACTACGGCGTGGTTACAAATTTAGCCGGTACGATGCCTAAAAAACCCAACACACTGCTGGTTGAAAAAGGGGAACGAGGCGTCGAAAAAGAAACTCTTGAAGCAGGTACTTACTTCAAGAATCCTTATGAAGTTCGTATCAATCAAGTTGATTGTAGAAGTCAGACAGTCAATTTGGCAAAAAACAAAGATATGGGGTTCCCTTCCAAAGATGGCTTCTGGGTCAGTCTGGACGGAACAATCGAATTCCGCGTGATGCCCGCTAAAGCTGCGGAAGTTTATGTCACCTTCAACGATGAAGATAACGGCGAAAAAATTGATGAAGAAATTATACGTAAGGTCATCATGCCAATTGCCCGAAGTTACTGCCGTGTTGAAGGATCGAAAATTTCAGGACGTGACTTTATCGATGGGAAAACTCGAACGATCTTTGAAGAAAATTTTGAGAAGGTAATGCGGTTAGAATGTGAACCACTCGGAATTGAAGTAGTGGTTGCCAAGATCACGAAAATTTTCCCTCCAGAAAAAATTGCAGAACCGATCAGGCAACGTGGACAGAAAAAAACGGAAGTTGAGCAATACGAAAAGCAGATCGAACAACAAGTTGAAGAACAGAAATTAGCGATTACTCAGCAAATGATTCTTCGCAAACAAGCGATGGTTGTTGCTGAACAGGAAGTTGTCAAAGTGACAATCGAAGCGGAACGAGAACAAGAAGTTGCGGTCATTAAAGCGAATGAAAACCTGGGTGTTGCCAAGCTGAAGTTGGAAGCAGCAAAAGACGAAGCCGAAGCGATCACATCGCGTGCCAAAGCAGAAGCACAGGTGATTGAGTTCAATAATCAGGCAGAAGCAGCCGGCTGGAAAAGAGCGGTCGAAGCATTCGGAGGCGAAGGGGCAGAGTATGCCAGATATGTAATGAACCAAAAACTGGCACCAGCCTATCGAAAAATCATGGCCAACACCGAAAGCAGCCCCATTATGAAGATCTTCGAATCGTTCGCCGCACCGTCAAAAACTGCGGTTAAACCGGCCGTAAAACCACCCGAAAAGAAATAAGTCGTAGGGTCTGCTGTGCAGACCATAATAGAGATACCTTAGCACAATCAACGGTCCGCACAGCGGCCCCTACAATTGTCTCAATACAAAAGAGATATCATTCTGGTCACCAGAATTTCAATAAAGGAATCACCTCATGGCTAACAAGTCATTATTTACTACAAAAGGTGCGATTTACACCTCTGTGATCGCTGTGATTATAGTCGTCGGTGGATGGACATTATTTGAATGGACGATCAACCGTATTTATGTCCCGACCGGATACAGCCTGCGTCTACGATACAAAGGACCGCCTCTTCCATTCTTGCCGGGGTATAACAAACCAGAATCCAAAACAGGTTTCGCACGGGTTGATGAAAATGGATCTGTTCTTGAAAAGGGAATGGTCCGCGAATTACTCGGTCCTGGTCGGCATTTCCGCACGCCGTTTTATTGGGGACGGGAATTGATTCCAGATATTCTCGTCAAACCAGGCGAAGTTGGAATAGCAACATCGAAACTGGGTAAAGAACTCCCGGCTGGCGAGTATATTGTCGATGGTGATCTGGGCGAAACTGAATTCAAGGGAATCATCCGCAAAGTCTTTGGACCGGGCAGATACCGCATCAATGATTATGCTTACTCTTTTACTATCGTCAAAACTCAGGCGATTAAGGACCAAAGCCAAACGAAATATGCAGGCTGGGTCGTGATTCCAACTGGGTACGTGGGTGTTGTCACCAACTTGGATAATAACCCGATAACGGGTACTAAAAAAGGAATTCAGAAAGATGTTTTCCCGCCGGGAATCTATCCGACTAATCCTAAAGAGCAACATATCGATATCGTAGAAATTGGATTTCGAGAAATAAGCATCAAAGCGAATATGATGACCGAACCGGACGGCTCGCTGATATTCGACGAAGCAGGTGAGCCGATGATTGCTCATGATGGTTCTGGTATTTCTTTCCCGTCAAACGATGCGTTCCCAATCAACATGGATTTCACCGCGATCTGGGGAATTACTCCAGAACAAGCACCGAATGTGATTAGCAAATTTGGAAATGTTGCAGCCGTCGAAACAAAAGTCGTCATGCCTCAAATTGAATCAATCTGCAGAAACATTGGTTCGCAATATAATGCAGTCGAACTACTGGTTGGAGATACACGGCAGGAATTCCAGAAAGCAACAACAGAGAAATTCCAAAAAGCACTCATCGAAAAAGATGTCACTCTTCTTTACGGGTTGGTTAGACATATTTATATTCCGCAGGAAATCCGTCAATACAAGCAAGCTGCGTTTGTTTCTGAAGAACTCGCTTTAACCAGAATGCAGGAAACGATTACTGCAGAAATGGAAGCGAATTTGCGAGAAGCAGAACAAAAAGTAGAACTCGAAGCGGAAAAAGTTCGTGCCGAAACCGACAAGCTGGTCGCCAATGCAATTGCAGAAGGACAAAAAACGGCGAAAGAAACCGATGCTGGAACTCAGCGAATTGTTGCAGGGATCGATAAAGATATTGCTGTTTTGGAAGCACAGGCCACAGTTGTACTTGGTCAGGCAACAGCCGACGCCACCCGTATGCAGGAAGAAGCCAAAGCGAATAAATTCAAACTCGCTGTCGAGGCATTCGGCTCCGGCGATGCCTACAACAAATGGGTTTTCGCAGATGGTCTCCCGGAAGATATCGAGTTAAACCTCATCTTCGCCGGCGAAGGCACCTTCTGGACAGACCTCAAAGGTTTTTCAGATGCGATGCTCGGCAAACAACATCAGCAGACAAAATCGATGAAACCGAAGTTAAAGAAGTGATTGTTACGAGTGGGGAGGGACTACCCGCACGCGAGAAACTTGCTAAACTTCCAGTAGTAGGATCGAGATCATGAGTGAATTGAAATGTCCAGATTGCAAGACCACAATGGAGAAAGGGTTTCTGCCTGACCAAGCACTCACAGCCGTCTTGCAGAGTGCTTGGCAGAAGGGAGAGGCTGAGCCGGAAATCTCGTTTGGTTTCATCAAGTCCGGCGGTGTAAAGTATGATACAAAAGAGATTATCCCCATCACTGCACACCGCTGTACCAAGTGCGGGCTCTTGCGGCTCTATGCTCGGGTGACCGACCACGTTTAATCGCAATACCGTTCATGTTTTCATAAGTCGCGACTCTTGCTAAGGTTATGTTTGAACTAAAACAAACACCAGCAAGGAGTCGCGATATGTTTGAGCAAGGTTGCTCCCGTTTGCCTGCGGATGAGAGTGGGCGTATTT
>JAJRTM010000349.1 GCA_024278285.1 Planctomycetota bacterium | reverse complement strand
TTCGTCATTTTTCGAGAACCAAGTTCTTTCAGCAGAAACTCTATACAAGGCTGGCTTCGATTGTTTGCAGGACAGCGAATGACTTCAACTCCTGCCTGTTCCAGTTTCAGGCAGCGTTTTTCAGAACTCTTTTCCAAACAGGCAATCATGAGCGGTGCTTCTGAAACGGACTGGACGAGTTTTGAATCGAGTGGAATTGATGCGTTGGAGTCGAGGACGATTCGTGTTGCAATACGTTTTCCCGGCGGGCGCGTTGTAAGAAGTGGATCATCTGCACGAACCGTTCCTGCCCCAACAAGAATCGCGTCCATGCGTCCGCGTATTTGATGCACGATTTTGCGAGAATCTTCGTTCGTAATCCATTGTGAGGAACCGGTATGACTGGCGATTCTTCCATCGAGTGTCATCGCCCACTTTGCATGGACGTAAGGAAGCCCGGTTCTCATTAATTTGGTGAAAGGGCGAATCAGTTTTTCGCATTCAGGTTGCAGGAACCCAACTTCAACTTCGATACCAGCTTCTTCAAGATGCTTGATCCCATTCCCTTTGGTATGCGGGGCAGGATCTTTGCAGCCGATGACGACTTTGCGAATCCCGGCTGCAATCACCGCTTCTGTACAGGGACCGGTTTTCCCACGATGCGCGCACGGTTCGAGTGTGACATACAGCATCGCTTTTTTCAGATCAACATCATTGGCACTGCACCGGGCAGAATTAATCGCGTTGATTTCTGCGTGAGGCCCGCCATGTTTCTTGTGATAACCTTCTGCAAGACATTGAAGCTCATCGTCTACAATGACAGCCCCGACCATCGGGTTTGGTTCAACAGACCCGACTCCCTGTCGAGCCAGTTGAATAGCCCGCTGCATAATCTCAGCGGGGTTTGAAAACTTTGTGGGCATCAATCAATCCTGTCCAGGCAGCCAAAGCTTTCCTCCTGAACTTGCCTCTGTTTCTTTCTCAGGATTCCAAAGTTCGTTCGAGTCCGATTCTCCTCCCGGAGTGGCAATATTCCCGCTGTACCAAGGGGGCAAGACATTATTCATGGCTAACAAGTTGGTAATGATTGCTTCCAGTTCGGGCATTTTTCGCAAATATTGCTGGTAGAGTTTGTTGAGAAAATCCATTAAACCGGGGTCTTCGGGATCCTCCATACGAAATTGTAATTCACGCATTTCCCATTCCAGCGCTTTAGTTGGCTCCTGCCCAACTCTTTTAGACCATTCCCTGGCAAGTTGCACTCGTTGAAGAGCCACATCAATCTTGAAATCAAGCTTGGCCAGATCGATAAAATTGTGCAATGCCTGGGGCATTCTCTCTTCTTCGATAATCCCTTCCTTTTGCAAGGCAATTCCTAAAACCAGTTCGGAGAATCGTGAATGCTGAATCAATTGTGAGCGGTTGAGGAGTTGCTTTAATTGCTCATTACTTAAACTTTCGACAGGAATCCGTAGCATCTCCAGGACTTCGCAACTGTCAAGCTGAGCATCATCTTTAATTTCATACGGCTCGTTTTTTTCGAGTCCAAGCTGTTCTCGAATACCATCTGTATCAAGCTGATGACTGAACTGATCAGCAAAAATATCAAAAATATTGACCGCTGCTGCAAGTGGGATGGCAAGTTCAGTATCGCCGACAACTTCCAGCGGTGTTTTGTCATTTAATGCAGAAAAAGGAGTGTTTTGCCAAAGCTGTTTGGAAAAGTAATCCCACTTTTCATGCTCCATATCAGAGAGTGTCAGACCGTAAACCTTTTCGTCAAAGTGAAATATTTCGTCGAGTTGATGATATTCCAGCCAACCCGATTCGTATGATTCACCTGGAAGAAGGTCTTCTCCCTGTTCATTTTTAACATTAGCTGGCCCGATCAAATCGCCTGCTACTTCTTCCAGAAATTCTTTGGTTTCCTCATAAAACTCCTGTTCCACGCTCAGTCGGCTAATTCCTTTGTATTCTGGAGATTCAATACAGACAAACGAGCCAATGAATTTTGGAATGTCACTAAAGTCGATGGGAGAACTTGGTTTCTCTTGCAGAGGTTCCCGGTTGAGAATCTGATACTGAATGAATTCTTCGTCATCGCCGCTTTGGCCTGGAGGCACATTCTGTTGACGAACCAGTCGTGGGACATCATCCAAGAGGCTTAACAAGCGAGAAGCAGATTCATATTTATAATAAAGCACCTGATGGGAGACGAGGTTCACTTCATGGTCGAGCAATTGCCCCAACGTTTCGCAGGCGATCGCCTGTTGGCGTCCCTCGGCTAAGCGGCCTGCCTTGTGAAATGCCTTGGCGGCAGCTTCTTCATCACCATCCCATACGTGAAACAGTGCGATATTGCTCCACAAATCGGCTGATTCCGGGTATTCTTTCGTCAGCAAAGTTAAAATAGCAGCTGCTTCACTCCAGCAACCAAGCGACGAAAGGCCGAGCGATTTTTTGAAGGTGAGTTGTTCTTCCTCATTCAATAAATGATCAAGCGGTTTTAGATTATGAACGCCTCGCAGTAAATAAGGGATCGATTTGTCGCTATCGGATTTGAGCAGTTGCATAATCACTTGTTCGCGATCTTCGGGACGAACAAATCGCATTGCCAAAGCCATGTGCTGCCTGCTTGCCATGTATCGCCCTTCATCAAGCAGGATGGACGAAACTCCCGCTGCAAGCGATCCGACCATTTCCGGGTGATGCTTCACTCCCTTGGTAAATGCACGGTGAATGGCAGCTCGCGCCGAATCGTAGCCCTCAATATCCAGGGCAGCGGTGGCATCAAGAATTCTTCCCAGCGGGTGACCGGGGGTTTCTTTGAGCAATTCTTTAAGGGCATCTCGCGCTGCAGCCGGTTCGTTCAACGAAAGTAAAACGCCGGCAAAAGAGGTGGAAATCCAAGCACGTGCAGGCTGCTGTTGATGCAGTTTCTCCAAGATTTTCCTGGCAACGCGAGATTGGCCACCTTCATGCAGTTGAAGTGCTTTGATCATTTCGGTGGCAATATCGGCGCAGCAAAATTTCAGTTTATTGCCACTTTCACAGGGACATAGTGAGTAGGGATCTAAGGACATAACTCCGTTTCCTGTTTACAATTGAATTAAGTTTTTATACTTTCCCGAAACTGGGAGGTGATTTTTTATTTGAATTTTTTGAGTAGCTATTCAGCTTTGGCGTAGGGACCACAATTGCGGACCCTACAGGCAACCTTAATTTCTGCAAAAAACAGACATTGCTGAATAGTTACTTATTTGAATCGTATTCACATGTGCCGCGAATCGTATCATAGCTTCGTTATAAAAACGAGGCTACGCAATGGCATACCCGTGTATAGACAATGATTTGCCGTTTGAAACGATACAGCCTTGGGTTCAGGTTACCTCTATACTACTAACGGTAAAAGTCTACGAACGGCTCGCAAATTATAGAAAAATATCAGTTTGGTTACGACTATCAGAATGAACCAGGCGTGCTGGGAAATCGATGGATTTCAGTATTTATTGAAAATATTTGCAACTTTATCCGATTCAACTGCGTCATTGGCTATGTTAAAGCTGGGTAATTTGTACTACTAACGGTAAAAGTTTGCGAACGGCTCGCAAACTCTAAAAAAATATCAATTTGGTTACGGCTATCAGAATGAACCAGCCGTGCTGGGCGGGATTGGGTTACAATCGTAATCACGGCCGCCTTTTCGGATGAAAATTACAACAAAACTTTTGCTCATCGATTCGAGGATGATTCATGAATTCTTTGAAGCCTCATACTCTCGCCTGTTTTGAATCTTCTGATGCGAATTGTACACCGCACAGATCGTTATTTCAGCAGTTCTTTTTGCTTCTGATAATAGCGGCGACGGTTATGTTTTCGCAGTCTGAATTGTTACACGCCCAGCCGGCAAAAACGCCTGCTATAAAAGAGGTCAAAGAAAAGGATAAACGGCCGGTCGATCATTTGATATACATTCCGTATGATCGCCTGAACGAGGTGATTGATCGGCTTAAATCGAAGGTTGTTATTTCTTATGAGGAATATCTCGATCTTGTCAAAAGAGCGGGCAAGCAACCGGTGGAAATGAAGCCGGCTGCTCAAGCTGTTATTTCTTCTTCAAAATACAACGCGGTCGTGAATGGCGATGTAGTTGAAATTACTGCACAGTACGCTTGCAAAGCAATCAAAGAAAGCTGGGCGGAATTGCCGTTGAATTTGGGACAAGCCGCGGTGGGAGGAATTTCGAGTGACGGCAAGAAGAAGGTTCTTCTGCGAGGAACGGGGGAAGGGAAGTATTCGCTGCTGTTTGAATCGGCTGGCGAATTTCAGGTGACGCTGAAGCTTCTGGTGCAGATTAAACGATCTCCCGCGGGGCCACGTGTTGAGTTAACGCTTCCGCCGGTTGGCATCACAACGCTTCGCTTTACCGTCCCCAAGGCTGACCAGCAAATGACGATTTCACCCCGGCATATCGTCATCAAAAATGAAAAGCCGGTTCCTGAAAAAAGTAGCGGCGTGACGGTCAGTCTCGGAGCGACGCAGAAAGTTTCTGTCACCTGGTCGCCGCGCACCAGTGATCGCCCGGAGATGGATTTGCTGAGTCGGGTGACGAATCAAATTCGTATTTCGATTCGAGATGGACTGATTCATACCGATGCCAAGTTGAGTTACAAAATTTTGCGGGGCGAAACGAATTCATTACGAGTGGTGGTGCCGGTGGATCAGCGGATTCTCGATGTGACCAGCTCCGCACGCATTCAGGCATGGGCGGTAAAAAAAGAAGAGAAGCGACAAATTATCGAAGTGAAGCTGCTGGGCGAAGTAAAAAAAGAGCTCACGCTGGAGATTCATACCGAGCGTTCGCTACCGGAATCCGGGCCGATTTCTTTGGGCGGGATGAGCGTTCAAGGGGAAGTGCATGGCATTCATGCGTTGGATGTCACCCGCGAAAACGGAACCCTTTCAATTACACACGGCAAGGAATTGACGTTGGTGGTGGATCGCCAAACCGGATTGGTGCGGACTGATTCCGGGAACGAAGAGCGTTCATTTCGCTTTTTCTCGCCCGCGTTTGATTTTGTGATTCGCACCGAACCGATCAAAGCGATTCTCGATTTGAAACACGATGCGTTTGTTGTTTTTCGAGAGCAACGCATCGAAGTGGTCTCGCAGATGCTGTACACGATTCGCCGGACAGGCGTGTTTAGTCTCGCGTTGCAATTGCCGGAAAGTTTTTCGTTGACTGGCGTAGAATGCCGGCAAATGGCGGAATATCAGCACGATAAAAAGAAACAGACTCTTTCCATCGTTTTGAAGGAACAGTTTCAGGGGACACTTTCAGTTGTTGTGCGAGGTTATATTGTCCGCCCGAAAGAAGACCTGGCAACAGAGACATCGAAACTACCAAACTTGCCTTTGATCGCGCCGCAGGGAATTCGGCAAGAACAGGGGCGAATTGCAGCGTTCACAATTGATGCGATTGAACTTGTCGCCGAGGAAGACAAAATTGAATCGGCGCAAGCGATCCCGGTCAATGCAATTCGAATGAAGTTTTCCGATACCAAAATTCGAGCCGCTTGGAAATTTCAAAGTCGCCCGGTGGTCATTCCCATCAGCACGATTCGTCGCCCGACACGGTTGACCGCACAAACTGCAACAACAACTCGCGTTGAACCTTCCGGGGCGATTGTGGAAACAATCATCAATTATAACGTGCAATATGCAGGGATTGATCGCTTTTATATTGCGGTCCCCAAAGCGGTGAGTGAGCGAATTCAAATCGCGATCGCGGGCCCCGGCAATGTCCCCATTCAACAGAAAGCCCCACTTGCTTCAAACGAAAAACCGGCTGATAAAAAAGAAGGCGATGATGATGAGAAAGATAAAAAAGTAAGCGACAAAGCGGATGCTGATCATTCCGATCAATGGGTCATCTGGATGATTAAAACACAGCGACCTGTCACCGGGCGTCAACAGTTCAAAGTGACTTACGATTTGCCGTTCCAGCAATCTGAAGGAGAAGAGAGCGAAAAAAAGAAGCAGGAAACCGCTCAACAGATTTTGCTTATTCAACCGCGGGGAGCGAACAAGAAAGAGATTTCCGGGCCGGAATTATCGCGAGCTTCCGGGGAAATCGTTGTGCATGTTGATCCCGCGTTATCGCTGGCAGTGGATGCAGCGGGGCAGGGAATTGAGGCGATTGATATTCGCGAATTAAAACTGCTCGCCAAGCAAGGTCAGCAGGCGTTTCGCTATCCGTTCCAATCAGAAAGCGAACCGATTCAATTAACGCTGAATATCTCCCGTCACGAAGTGGAATCGGTTGTCAGCACGGTTGTTTCCCGGGCATTAACAGAGTTTGTGCTGGGGGCATCGCAAAAGTTAGCCGTTCGATCACGCCTGCGAATCAAAACGAGCCAGCGGCAACGGCTGATGATTAAACTTCCCAACAACGTGCAACCGATGCTCGTGCTACTCAATGGCGAAACTCGCGAACTGCAAAAAGGAGAAACAGAAAAGAAAACCGGCTGGGCGAATTACTTTGTGAATGTTTCTCGTCCCGGAAATTCGGAGCAGGAGTTTTACATCACACTGCAGTATCTGCAACCGATTTCGCCGCTGACAAAAACGACATTGCGAGGCGGTTTGCATTTGAGTACGCCGAGGCTGTTCACGCCCGAAGGAGTCGCAGCCGTCGTTCAACAATCGCGAGCCGTCTTATGGATGCCCGAAGAATATGTACCCGTTACCGTTGAAAAGCCGTATCAACGAATACAACGATCCCGTGCAGCCAGCTTCATTTCCGGGATTCACGATGATTCTTCTCGGATAACCAAATTGAATACCTGGATCGGCGGAGATTCTGTTGCCGGGTTCGATTTCCCGACTAATGGGAACGCCTACATCTACGAATCGCTAGGCGAAGGAACTCAACTGGAGTTGACTTACTGGTCCCGCCTGTTGGCAAATGCTGCGTTAACGATAGCGCTGATGTTAATTGCGCTGGTGCTGATGCGAACCACCTGGGAAAATAAAATCCTGGTAGTGATTGTCGTCGGGACTGTTTTGTGTGCAATCATGCAGTTTCAACCGGAAATGGTGAAACAGGGGATTTCCTCTGCTCAATACGGAATCGTTGCTCTGTTTTTGATCTGGGGAATTCACGCTCTGTTTCAATGTCGCCACTGTTGCGGGGCAGGAAGTTGTCAGACAGAACAGATATCGCAGCCGGTCGAATTGAAAACCGAACCAGTTGAACAAACCGGCCAGACAGAATCATCTGAAAACGTGTTGGATATTTCTGAAACAGAGAAACCGAAAGAAGATTAAACTCGTAGGGTCCACTATTGCGGGCCAAAATCGAGTTAAAGTTTCGTGTGCCACGGCTCTGTGAGCCGTGCTATCTTAGAGTTGGGATAATCCCAAAACAGAGTTTGGATTTCAGTTCGCACGGCTCACAGAGCCGTGGCACCCAACAAAAAATAAAAAAACGTAACAGCGGACCCTACGACTTTTAATCATCAGGTCTAACCCTGGAATAATACGATGCGAAACAATCATTATAAAAAACAGAGCTGTCGAATAGGCCAGGTCGCAAACTGGTTCTTCGTTCTCGCTTTTTCCATTTTGTCGTTGTGCACATCACAAATCGTGTTGGCTCAGCCGGTTGCGAATGGGAAAGCGAAGAACGTCGAACAAATTATTGATGAGCGTTACGAGCGGGTTTATGTCCCCGAAAAAGATCTGGCAGAGTATTGGTCTGCGGTCAAGCCGGGGGTTTTGCTCGGTAAAAAAGAATTCAACGAACTACTTTTGCAGGCACAAAAAGCGAAGTCACTTCAACAGGGGCAGCCGCGCGGGATTGTTGTCGAAAAGATTGAATATCGCGCCAAGATCAACGGCGATGTTCTCACCATTGAAGCGAAATGTACGCTTTCCAAATATGAGCCGGGCTGGGCAACATTGGTTTTGCCGATCAATAATGTTTCGATTGTTCAGGCAAAACTCGGCAACAAAACCGCCCCGCTGGGGATTGCGGGGAAACCAGCTCAACTTGTTTTGCTGGATGATTTCACTGGCGTTAAGGAATTAACTCTGACATTGATAACGCCTGTTCGCCGAGTTGGTACGGATGAGATTGCTTCGTTTTCCCTCTTCCCGAAATCGGCTGCCATGCTGATTATTGATGTGCCGAAATCGCGTCTGCTGGAAGTGAATGGTTCTGTTTTGGAAACGGAAGTTGAACATCGAAAAAAACGGCAGGTGAAAACATCAGTCGGCGGAAACTCGAATATTCAAATTCGTCTGCGTGATGCAGTTGGCGAATCGTTGAATGAATCGCTCGTTTTCGCTCAAACAATGTATGCGATTGGGGTTGAACGCGACAGCGTCAACTGGCAGGCGGAATGTCAAATCGATCTGTTCGGCAAGCGATTCAATCGGCTGGAATTTTCTGTGCCGAGCGGCTTGGAAATCGCGGATGTGCAGGCACCGGGGCTGCAAAACTGGGATTTGGAAGATAATGCCCAGTTGAAAAATCAGACGAAAATTACGTTAACATTTCGCGAGACAATCCCTCAGCAAATTCGCGTGACGTTACTTGGTGTGCAATTACTGGAAAAAAGTGATGACTGGGCGATTGCGCCACTCAAGCTGCATGGGGTAACTTCGAACACGGGCGGGCTGGCTGTTTCGGTCTCGCCGCGGATGCGTTTGAAACCATTACAGATGGAAGGCGTTCGGCCTTCGGTTCGTTATTGGAAGCCGACTGCAAAGTTTATCCAGCCGGGCAATTTGCATTTTTATGATCTCTGGAACGAAGATTTTACGTTTCGACTTTCCAATTCACAAACAGCTCGCGAAGTGCAGGCGGCTGTGACGAATATTCTGGATGTCGATGAAACCGAAATTTCGCTGACATCCTCCATCACGCTGCAAACTTTGTTTTCTCCTTTATATGAATTGAATCTCGAAATGCCAGCCGAGTGGTCGCCGAAACAGATTCGACAACAGCAGGGCGAAATCGATTGGCAGTACATCTCAAAACAAGCGGGCGTGCATCGGTTGCGACTTCCATTGAAGCCGCCGTTAAAGCCGGGCGAAAAAAGAACGATCCAGATTGGCTTACGATTAAATCGCGAAAAATCTTCGCAACCGAACGCGAAGGAGACGATTGTTCTGCCGGAATTGAAAATGGAGGGCGTTAATATTCTGGAAGGTTCGTTTGTCGTGCGAGCCAACCCGCGGCTCGATGTGATTCCGCACGATACCAAGGGAATGGACCCGGCTTATTTAGGAATGACCGGCGAGCGGTTCGGTTATCGGTATCAGAATTCGCATATTGCGGGGCAGTTCGATGTCGTTCGCAAACCGATGCGGTTTAATGTAACGACGATGCAAATTGTTTCTCTCGATGAAGAAACGATTTCGCTGCGTTATCAGGTGATGCTCGATATCGCCGGGGGCGGCTTGCGGGAAGTGACCGCTCATCTTTCTTCGACTGGATCAATCAAGGAAGAATTCCGCTCGGTCGGGGCGATGCGAATTTCTGATCAACAACGCACAAAAACAGAAGCAGGGACGACCTGGGAAATTAAATTCGATCGCTTCGTCACAGGTAAAGTGCCGCTACTTCTTTCGGTAATACTGCCGCGAGAAAAGCAGAAAGAGTTTACTGTTCCTGAACTCGTTTTCGATTCTGCACAACTTCAGGAGCAATATTTCGCATTCTCTGTCCGGACCGATCAGCGATTGAATGTAACGGTGAAAAATAAAGCTGGGGCAATTTTAGAGCCGATTGATCCGGCTGACTTCCCTGCGGAAAATAACGCTGGTTATATTCCTCACCGCTCACGAATTGTTGCTGTTTATCATGCGATTAAGCCGGGAGTAACTGCGGTCGTTTCTGAAAGCCGTTTCGATGCCCAGGCGATACCGACTGCGATCGGGCATGAACTTCGGCTCACTTCGTTATTATTAGAAAGTGGTCAGTTCCAGCAGCAGGCGAAATTAACTTTTGCAGCCGTCGGCGTGCAATCGATGATGGTAAATCTGCCTGAAAACGCAACGCTGTGGTCAACCAGTATCGACAACATTCCTGTGACCGCCCGTAAAGTAAAAGGGGGATTTGTTGTTTCACTTTCGGGGAATCAATCGCCCCATACGCATCGTACCATTGAAGTGTTGTACGGTTTCGATAATGAAAGTGAAGAACTGGGAGCTTTTTCGACGCCGCTGCTTCCTTCTCCTGAGTTCGCTGTTCTCAGCGGAACGGGGAACCGGCAACCGCTGCGGATTCTGAAAACAGAATGGGAAATTCATCACGCAGCCGATTCCCAAATCGAACCGCTCGAACCGGGTGTCGAACAAATGAAAGAAACCGAAACCCCAAGTTGGCTTGCCCGGCTGGTCGAAAAAATCCTGCAAACGAGCTGGCAGACTGCGTTAATGAATCTGTTTGTCGGATTTGTGGTCCTGATCATCCCTGCCGGATTGATCAAGTTATTCAAGAGCAGAGGCTGGGCGTTATACCCTACAGAAACAAAAAAAGGACCAAGCTGGCTCCCAGTGCTGTTGGTATTCGGTGGCATCGCTACGGTTCTCGTCTTTGCATTGCTGGCAAGTGTGCAAAGTGCAAGAGAAGCAGCTCCGCGATTGACTGAGCGGATACATGGACTAGCGGTGTCAGAGGGTGAATCGATAATAGTGGAACCACATGCCGGGCATATCCATGGTGAAACTTCTGCAATGCCGGCAGCCGATGAGATGGATTCATTCAGCATCGACAGTGAAAAAATGGAGAGGGCAGCCGGCAAAGAATTATCGAAGAAAAAGAATGTGGCTGATAACCCGTTTGCTTTACCGAAATCGAGTGGAAAGAAAAAAGGGATGAATCTGGAAGCACGGGATGGGGGAATATTCAAGCCTACGATAACGCAATCTGAGGGAAAGAGTCGCGGTAGTGGACTTGGTGGTTCTGAAGTTCCGAAAGGATGGGGCAGCGCCGAACTCAATTTAGATGATGGACATGAGAAAGAGGCTGCACCCTTTACTGAGAACGCACGGGGCGATAAAAAGAAGGAAGACGAGTTTGTTGGTACTCTGCTTTCGGTTAACGATTCGAGCTTACCGGAGTCTCAAATAGGGACGGCTCTTTCAGCAAGTGAGTGGAAAGCACTTACAAAGAAAAAAGAAGCTGCAGATGGATTACTCTCCTTACAACTGACGATGCAGATTCCTGATGATTTGCGGGTGACGCGGTTGCGATCATTCGGTGAGCGGGCGAGTGTGGGAGGATTGCGGTTGCGGTATCTTTCGCAGACGGCGGTGAATCGATTACGCTGGTTGATTATTGCGGGCGTCCTGTTGATCTTCTGGTTGCTACGGCATGCAAAAATGGTATCGCGATGCAGTTGGCTTGTGCTTGTGTTCGGGTTGCCAATGGTGGCGATGGGAATTGTTCCCGATCTGTTTTTGCCACTGCTCGAAGGAGTACTTCTGGGGGGGCTAATTGGTACTTTGATCTGGATTGGATTGAGTCTTCTCTACTTTTGCCTCTATTTGGTTCATCTTGTTTGCCGCCTGTTGGGGCGTATCACCAAAATTGAACCTACAGTTGCGGGGTTGTTGATTCTAGTTGCAATTCAGACAAACGGAGCTGATTTGTTCGCGAAAGATCCGATTGTCAAACCGCAAATTCAGCAACAAATTCAAAGTATCAAGCCGCAACGTAATCAAAGTCTTCAACAAAGGGAAATCGTAGCGCCGGTTCTGAAACCAGCACCTCGCTGGCTTTCTGCTCCGACAATTGTGCCTCCAATAAATAAGAAACTTCCGCTTGTCTTTCCGTATGCCGATGCGAAAAAGCCACTGGCAGCCGAGTCTGTTTTTGTGCCCGAGAGCGAATATCTGGAGTTATGGAAAATTGCCCACCCGGAAGAATCGATCACGCCGGCTCCGGTTGCGTATTTGGTGAATGAGGCTTCTTATGTCGCAGAAGTCGTCAAGCCGGATGGGGCCTCCAAACAGCATACGGTTTCTGTGAAAGCGAGATTTGTGATTCGCAATTTTCGCGGGGAACAACAAACGGTGCCGTTGCCTTTGGGGGCGGTCATGATGGAATCAGTCGAAGTGAATGGTCAGAAAGCAACGGCTACTTTAGTGGGAAAGAATCAGCCTGCGGTATTGATCCCGGCTGAGAAACTTTCGCTGGTTGATGTTCAATTTCGTCTGCCTGCCAACGCAGTGAACGGAGCCGGGCAGTTTACAATTTCCTTTCAACCGGTCGCCGCGGGATCGTTTTCGTTTCTGTTGCCGAGTAAAGAAACGCAGGTTCGCATTAACGAGGGCAAAACGCCTTATCAGTTAGTCACGAAACAGGATAAGAGCTACGCCGAAGTGGTGGTGACCGCAGGGGGGCAGTTTTCGTTTTCCTGGCAGCCGAAAGTATCGACGACGCAGATGCAGTTTCTTTCGTGTGAATCGGCTCGCGAAGTTTTGATCCGCGATACCGGGGCGGAACTGCGTTATGCGTTTCGGTTTGATATCGCACAGGGAACGTTCTCGGAAATTGAATTACAGCTTCCTGAGAATGTCAAATTGAAATCACTTGCCGGGGATGATTTAGCGGGCTGGCAGATGCAAGAGAAAGGGCGGCTGCGAATCCTTTTGAAACTGGCGGTTGATGATCGCACGCTGCTGACGATTTCGCTGTTTTCTCCACTGAAAATTGATGCCAATAAACAGGAATATCGATTGCCCGATGTTGTTCCGCAAGGCGTTACCCGGGAGATCGGTTCGTGGGCGATTCAATGGGAGAACGCGATTTCTGCACGGTTTACCACTGCAACCGGCGTGCGGCAAATTAAGAATAATCAGTTCAAGAGACTACTCAAAACAACTTTGACGACATCTCCGCAGCGGGTTTATCGATTCTCATCGCGTCCGATGGACTTGCGTCTGGAAATCACTCGAAAACGGGCGATGCTTGCCGTTCAACAATATACGTTGGCTGATATTCAACAACACAAAACGCATGTGGCGACGTTTGCGAAGATCAATATTGATGGCGAACCGCGGCTGTCGGTTGATTTCGATTTGCCGAAGTCTCTACAAATTGTTGATCTCACCGCGACCGATTTAAGCGATTGGTTTATCACGCCGGGGGAAAATAATCGTTCGACTTTGACGGTGCTGTTTGCCTCCCCTCGCATGGGCAATGTTGAAGTGGTTGCCCGCGGACATGTTCAACAGGAAGTGGGAGTGCAGGGACAGGTTTCGTTGACGGGACTACAATTGAAAGACGCGACCCGCACGACCAGTTTTCTGGGGATTGGAGCCGCGGAGATTCTAGCTGTTTCACTCGAAGCGATGGATGGTTGGAAAATGGTCGACCCGAAATCGCTGCCGACGGAACTTCGCCAGATGGCGAACTTTTCGATTCGCCTGGGGATGAATAACCGAACAAACAATCCGCGTCCAGTGACGGTTTCCCTTTCCCGGCAAACCGCTCAGATGAAAGCTCATTCGGTTTCGCTGATCGCGGTCAGCGATGCTTCGGTCGATTACGGTCTTTCAATGCAGTGGATAATCTCCAAAGCGGCGGCGGATCGTTTTTCGTTTATCGGGCCAAAATGGATGGAGAAACGAATCGAATTTCAATCTCCCGGCATCCGTCTGGTAACAACTCGCAAGGTCGATGAACATCGCGTGGAGTGGACAATCGAAACCCAACGGCCGCAAAACAAGCAGTTCTTTTTAACGGCTGCGATTACGGTCCCTTATCCTGAAGACCGCACGGTTTCGACACCAAAAATAATGTTTGTTTCTTCTGGACTCAACGCAGAGGAACAGGCGAAACGACTTGAAATACAGGGGCATTACGCGATTCTTGTCAATTTGGGAAAAGAGCCGCTGGATCCGATTTCGGATCATGCCCGGCTGCTGGTGCAGGAAAAAGAATTGCCGATTAAAATTCCGGGACCGCTGCTGCAACAGGCGATGGAAATTATTCGCGTGACGGACAAGGTGGTACCAAGCTGGGAATTGAAAAAGCGAGGGCAACAACAATCGCCCCCTGCGACAATCACACTGGCTCAATTGAAAACCGTCATCGATGAAAGTGGCAGTTGGCGAACTCTTGCCAAATATCGGGTGAAAAATCGTAGAAGACAATTCTTGCCGGTGCTGCTTCCGAAAGATGCAGAACTACTTTCGGTGATCGTTGCGGATCGTCCTTCGAAATCGCTACGCAAGCAAATTGAGAATCGGGAAATCAATTTAATTCCGCTGCCCCCCGCTTCCGATGTTGATCTAGCGATTGAGGTTCGTATTGTTTTGCAAGGCAAATTGAATGCTCCTTTATTAGCGAGATGGGGATTGAAAAAAGTTTCGCTGCCGAGTCCTTCGATATTGTCGCCCGAAGATTCCAAAGAGTTCGGCATTCCGGTGATGTACACAACATGGGAATTGAGTACGCCTGATGATATCGCGATTCGTCCCAGTGACCAAAGCAATATGAATCTTTCGAGCCGTCAGGAAGCAACAGAGGTTTCACTCAAAAGCAAGCTGCGGGAACTGAGTGAGCTTTCCCGCATCTTGAGCAGCAGTAAAAACTCTTACGGCAGACGTTCCAAAGCTGCTTACAACCTGCGAAAACTACAGAGTAAACTGGGCGAGATACCGGTCGATACCTATTCCGATTCAAATGGCGATGACAGCTTCTCGCTGCAAATAAAACAACAGCAACAGGTCATTGAGGAAGCGACCGAGAACATCAACAAGTTTGAAAAAGAGGCCCCGCAATCAGAGAATGAAGCAACAACACAATCGCGTGGCAGGGGGTTCATTGAACTAAACAACGGTGCCATTTTCAAAGGTAATACTGCTTTTCGTATTCAGTCTGGCGGCGAGCAACAACAGGGCGTGACGCGCGGTATTCAGATTGCCCCACAACAACAAGCACCGGCAGCGCGAATCAATGCGCCGCAAATAAAAAGCGGTCGTCCCGAGAAAAGACCGGCTGAATCTTCCAAGTTGCGTCGAAAAGGGAAAGCTGCCCCGCAAAAGCGTTCGCTGGATCGAAAATCGCTACTGGATGAAAACCGCAGACAGAATTCGTACTTCTATAATGGTTCGTCTAATCAAAAACCAAAAATCAAATCGCGCATTGGGTTACACTTCCACGATGGCAACACCTTTGAATTGTTCAAGGGAAATCATAATCAAAATGGTGATGTGAATGGTAATGGAAAACTAGATATTCAAACAGACAAAGATAGCGACGGCGTAAGCAAGAGGCAGGCTTATCCGAATGGTGCAGGAGGTGGGCATTTTGGTAATACGATAAGTGGGAATGGAAGTGATGGAATTTATATCGCTTCTGACATAAATAGTAACTTCGCAATTATCCAAGGAGGTAACGAGTTTAACGACCCGGCTGCACTTCTTTCACAGGCAACATCAAACGAACCAATCTCCGATGGAAAATGGACCGCGGCAGGGGGGCTTTCGCTGCCGATTGAGTTGCCGAGCTTTGAGCAATCAATCGTCTTTTCTAAAGTGGAAGGGAAGCCGGAATTGGTGGTTGAGGTTTATTCTCGCGATTTGATCAGCAAAGTTCTGGGCATCGCCTGGGCAGTTGTCAGTGCGGTGATTTTGTTATGGCTGCTCGGCTCGATGAAAAAGTTTGCTGCGGGAAATAATCTGCCGAGACTTTACACATTACTGATTCTGATTGGCCTTGCCAGCTTCACATTACTACCGGTTCCGCTGGCCTGGTTCGGTTTGATTATCGCCGTGATTGCAGGCATTCTGTACGCGTTGGCATCGACAAGCAAACTGGTTCAGCAATAAGCCTGAAATTATTTTGCAGGATGTGTCACGATGCACCTTTTCCGGGTGCACATTG
>JAJRTM010000029.1 GCA_024278285.1 Planctomycetota bacterium | reverse complement strand
TTCCACAAATTTCATACCTGGAATCCACCTGCTAAACCGCCCCCTCTTATATAATCATTAGTTATATAATACCATTACATAACTTTAAGTCAACTAAGAAAGGTGCTTTGCGGTGATGGATTGCTTACAATTCTTCAATTCTTCAGGAAGACCGGCGAAAAGGACTTTGCCGCCTTGTTCAGCTGCCCCTGGCCCGACATCGACGACCCAATCTGCGGCTTGAAGCATCAGCGGGTGATGGTCAATCGCGATGACTGTGTGGCCTTGTTCAACCAGTCGCCGGAAGCAGGAAATGAGCGTGGCGGTATCTTGTGGATGTAAGCCCGCGGTCGGTTCATCAAACAGATACAGTTTGCTCTTGCCGGATGATTCACTTAAAAAGGAAGCCAGCTTCAGCCGTTGAACTTCTCCCCCAGAGAGAGTGGAGAGAGACTGCCCGGTTCTCAAATAACCGAGTCCTACCTCACGTAACATTTGCAGACGTCTTTGAAGCGATTGGTGATGATGAAAGAAACCGAATGCCTCGTCGATGGTCATGCTCAAAACATCGTGAATGGTTCGGCTGCGATACTTGACGCAAAGTGTTTCCTCATTGAATCGCTTTGCTTTACACTCCGGACAAACAACAGATTGGTTAGCGAGAAAGTGCATATCAATTTCGATCATGCCGTTGCCCGAGCAATGCGTGCAACGACCTCCTGCGGAACTGTTGAAGCTGAATCGAGTTGGTTGAAAACCAAGTGCTTGGGCATCGACGGTGTTCGCAAATAATTTGCGAATTTCATCGAACGCTTTGATATAAGTAATCGGCGTGCTGCGGACCGAGCGGGCAACCGCGACGTCGTTAACCAGAATAGATTCTGCGATCGATTCGTACCCAGAGAGATCGGCAGTGAACGCTGTGCCTGGTTTAGTTTGCTCTATTTGGTCCCGCTCGGCCAGTTTGTTAATCAGTGCGGGGGAAATCGCATCGCACAATAAAGAAGTTTTTCCACTGCCACTCACGCCGGTAATAATCGAAAGGCGATGCAGCGGAAATTTGACAGATGCCTGTTGCACATTTCGGCAACAAATATCTGTTGCAACCAGAAAGGGCGTTTCAGTATCAATCGGCCTGTGAATAAATTCAGCAAGAGTTGCTTTCCCGTTCAGCCATTTCGCGGTGCAACTGTTTTCCTGCTTCAATAAATTTGAAAACGTTCCCTCAAACAGAATCTCCCCGCCGTCTAAACCCGCAGCCGGGCCGAGTTCGACAACATGATCAACTTGCGAAATCATCTGCGCATTATGTTCAACCATGATGATCGTGTTATCTTGATCGCGAAGATTTTTGATCGCCTTCAAAACCGGCTGGCAATCGTGTTGATGCAGCCCCGCAGATGGTTCATCGAAAATGTAAAGCGTATTAACAAGCCTGCTGCATAACGCATTGACGAGTGTGACGCGATGATATTCGCCACTTGAAAGGGAAGTCAGTTTTCGGTTTAACCTCAAATATCCCAGACCAATTTCACACAACGTTTCGAGTCGCAAGCAAATTTCCTGAATAATTTCGACGCTGCTGCTGTTGGTTTTCGCCAGGGAATCTGCGGATGCTTTCAGGAAACCGAGCAGGTCTTCGCCATTCATCTGTAACAGGTTTTGTAACGAAGCCTCTGCAATGTGAACCATTCTTGCAAGCTTGTTCAAGCCAAGCCCCTGGCAGGCATCACACTTGATTGACTGCCTGTTTTCTTTTGTAGTTCCTGCTCCCGAACAATGATCACAAGCACCGATCGGTGAAGATCGTCTGAAAAGATGCGGCTGGATCTCAGGATATTTATGATGACAACAACCGCAACAATTCTCCCGCGAATAGAATTCCAAATTCCATTCGCGTCCCTGTTCGTCCTGCACCAGCGATGAAGTATGCCTACCGGTTTCTGGAGGATTTAGATTTGGATCGATCAACAAAACGAGACCATTTTGCCCCGCAGGAAATGCTTGTTCCAGACTTTCTGAAAGCCGTTCTGTCGGGATACCCCCAGCGACAAGTCGGTCAACCAATATCAAGGAGCTGAATGATGATTTGTTCGGTTTGAGATCGACAAAACGGTGAAAGCCTTCCTGCTCCCATTTCTTTTTCAGATCTGCATCTGACGCATTGCCATTTGTATCGAGAGGGAATGCGATTTGAAATTTTGTTGTCTCGGGAAGCAAATCGATTCGCTTGCCAATGCTCTCGGCATCAAAGGCTGTCACAGGAATTTTACACGTTGGGCAGATCATTATTCCCGTACGCATCGCCAGAATCGCGAGTGAATCGATCAGTTCAACGGCGTCACACAGTTGTGCGGTGCCAGTTTCGGGGCGGTTTCTTTGGCCAATCGCAATCGAAGGCGGAAGATGGTCGATGCGATCCACATCGGGGCGTTCAAGCTGTTGCAAAAACAAACGGGCGGAAGACGAAAGTGTTTCAAAATATCTGCGTTGCCCTTCCGCATGAATCGTATCAATCGCCAGGCTGCTTTTGCCGGAACCGCTCACGCCAGTTATTGCAGTGAAGCAACCAAGCGGAATTTGCAAAGAAACATCTCGCAAATTATGCACACG
>JAJRTM010000028.1 GCA_024278285.1 Planctomycetota bacterium | reverse complement strand
AACTGGCATTGAAAATAAAGAAATCGAACCGATCTGATAAACGAGAGCTTATCGAAAAACTTCAAGCCCGATTGAAACAGGGGTACCGCGAGAATTCCTGGTTGCTCGTCACCCGAGGGACAAATTACGAACTGGCTCCCCCCGCTTCCGCTCCCGTCAAAGTTGTGCGTACCATTTACGCAGAAGCAGATGGTGTCCCGCTCCCCGAACCAGACCCGGCTAACATCAACCAGAAAAAATTCGCCTGGATGACCGCTCATAAATTCAGTTCCGCTCAACCACTCGAAGCCGTTTTTAAAAATATTGAACATCTTAAAACGTATCAAAATTCCAGCACGGCTGCTTCATTCTGATCGCCGACACCAAAATTAACTGTTTAACGGCAAGCCGATCGCGACTGCGTCAACAGGTTTGCATGGTTTGAGGAAACCTCTATTCATTCAAAAAATAGTTTGAACGGAGGGTAGACATTCCTGTCTGCCTTTCAAACACGACAGACAGGAATGTCTGTGCTCCTTCTTTGTTTGAGTGCCGTCAGGCACCCGAGGATTTCAGTGATCGGTATGAAAATCAGAATAAGCGATGCCTGAAAAATAATTCCTCGGGTTGCTACGCAACTCAGACAACCCTGAACGGGATTGTCTGAGCTACCCGGTTTTTAAGGAACCACCAAAGAAACGAAAATACGAAAAAAAGAGAAGGGATGTTTCTTCTTCTCATTGATGCTTCAGAAGGAAAGGCGGGCCTACTTTCTTTGAATGACAAAAAAACGTGGTGAATTGATTACCAGCGGGGTAGGGGAGTGTTCTTGGAACATGAAATTGCTAGCTGGTAACCGATTGGCGAATTCAAAAATTGAATTCGCTTCTTCCTTGCCGCCTGGGTGTCCGGTGTAGGCTAGAATGGTGAGTATGCCGCCCGGTTTCAGGAGTTGCACAGATACCTCAAGAGCGAGCAGCGTGGTTTCGATTTGCGTTGTAATCGCTTTGTTACCGCCGGGAAGATAGCCCAGATTAAATGTGATCGCTGCGACTTTTCCAATCAGATTATCTGGCAGCAGACGCACCATCTCGGCATGTGATCCTTTGATGCAAGTGGCATGATTGTAGCCTGCTTCAGTAAGGCGTAAATTTGTTTGATCAATCGCCTGCTGCTGAATATCGATGGCGAAAACTTTGCCTCGCGGACCGACGCATTGAGCAAGGAATAATGTGTCGTGTCCGTTGCCTGCGGTGGCATCGATGACGGTTTCACCCAGCAGTGCTGTATTGCTGAGAAGATCGTGAACTTGCTCGGTGAGCGGTTTCATGCAGGATACCTCTGGTTGAGATCGACCTGTGAATCGATTGGTTTCCCCTCGCAGATATAATTCGCAAAGTTCTCTGCCAGCCAAGGGGCTTGTAACGACCCTTTCGATCCCAAACCGTTCATGATCCCAACCTGCTTGAACTTTGGGTGCATTCCGATGATCGGTTTTTGATCTTGCAGAGCAGGGCGGATTGCAGCACGGTGATCAAGTATTTGAAAAGGACAACGTAAGAATTTCTTTAGCTTGGCAACGATTTCCTGTTTCCCATTTTCGGTTGGTTTTGAATCAAGTTGGTCCCATTCGTAAGTAGAGCCAGCCGCGAATTTGCTTTCGGGCATTGGTGCGAGCCAGCTTTTATGGTTGATGATTCGCGTTTCTTGCGATTCCGGGATCTCAAGTGTCAGAATTTCTCCCTGAGCAGGTTTGAATTTTAGTTGCGGGAACCACGGGTTGTTGCGATCTTCTGCTCCCTGGCAAAAAATCAGCCGCGTTGCACTGATTCCATATTTCGGTATCTGGACTTCGTTTGCGGTCAAAATAATATCTTCATTCATGTTCACATCAGCACGTTGATAGTAATTTCTATTTTGGAAGTTAACGCGAGAAGCAGCCAGATATTGTGAAACATGAAGTTGGCAGGCAGCAGGCATTTCAAACCCACCCATCAGCGAAGAGAACAGATTATGATTAAAATTTGAAATTGGTTGCTGAACGAGGTCGCAGAATTCTTGCGTCTCTAATTTTTTTGTGAACCGATCCTGCTCTGCCTGGCTGGAAAAAAGACGGATGATTCCCCGCTGATGATAAAAACGAGAGGCTGTTTTCTGTTCGATTTTGCGATAAAACTGCTCTGCGGTTTGAAGTAACTCTCGGAATCGCCAGGAAATAACGAGTCTCATTCCGGTAATCGGTGTTATTAAACCGGCTGCAATTTTTGAACAGGTGACGCTGTTTTCCTGATCGAGAACCAGAATGCTTTGCTTACGCCGTAGTAAATGCCAGGCGAGCGTTGTTCCTGCTAAGCCCTGCCCGATAATAATGGTGTCGAAATGCTGTAATTTCATCGGTCAGTTTTACTATTGTTTTACTGTTGAGTTGTTTCACTGTTGAGTGGCGATAAGAATGAAGCCCATCGAAAATTTATGGGGCGGGATGGTTTCATTCGTTTGGTCTAGCTAATATTCTATCGAGTATTCTAGCAGTTGTTGTATTGCCTGTTGAATCAAAGGGGAAAATGATGCAGTTTGATGGTAAAAGTGGACTTATTACTGGTGGTTCTCGTGGTATTGGACGAGGTTGTGCATTGGAACTTGCGAAAGCGGGGGCGAATGTTGCAATTAACTACCATTCAAACGGAGCGGCTGCGGATGAAGTTGTTGCGGAAATCAAAAAAATGGGGCGAGACGCAATTGCTGTTCAGGCAGATGTTTCCGATCAAGGGTCTGTTGAACAGATGGTCGCGAAAACGGTCGAAGCGTTTGGCTCACTGGACTTTTTTGTTTCCAACGCCGCCCAAAGCGAACGTCAATTGATGATTGAAGCTGACATGGAAGGCTTTCGGCGGACAGTAGATGTTTCTATGTGGGGCGCGTTTTATGGATTGCGGGCCTCTGCTCAACAAATGGTGAAGCAAGGGACAGGGGGAGCAATTACGATTGTCAGTTCGCCCCATGCAAATATCGCGTTCCCGAATGCAATGGCCTATAATATGTCCAAGGCTGCAATTGATCAGATGGCAAGGACGGCAGCGATTGAGTTGATTGACGATAAAATTCGCGTCAATATCGTCCATCCCGGTTGGATTGATACACCAGGAGAGCGGAAATTTTATACTGAAGAGCAACTCGCCATCGGAGCCAGTCATCTCCCTTTGAAACGACTCGGGACTTCCGAAGAAATCGGAAAAGCGGTTTTGTACACACTCAGTCCCGACGCATCTTACATGACGGGAAGTACACTACTGATCGATGGAGGGATTTCCCTGCCCTGGTGGTCAAAAACCAAAGATGGCCTGGAAGGATAAAGGCGAATCGAGGAAGCCAAATCTGGGCTGTCAGGTTGCGTAAGTTGTTGTTAATGTTGTAGTTGCGTTTTCCCGATGATTTCTCGTTGTGTGCCACGGCTCTGTGTGCCGTGTGATCGGAATTTCAAGCTACCCTTTTCTAAAAATGCCAACTCTCTCGCATCACGGCTCACAGAGCCGTGGCACACGAAACGGTTATTTTCCTGCTGATTTCCAGAATAATTTGCAATTGTGCAGCTAAAATTGAGCTTGAGGTTTTGCCGATTGAAGTGAAACCAGCTTTTCTGTCGATAAAACAGGCAGGGATTCTCTGATTTTCGGCTCTGTTGCGTAAAGAACCTGTCGAAATTGGGGGGACATGAGCGGTATTTCGGTACAGATTTCACTCAAATTTCGTGGCAACTTTGCTTATGCGATGGTCAAAATCTATCAATGTTGCACGAATATGCCTTTCTCACCAGGTTGCCCGGTTCATTTTCAGCATTTGCGTTGTGATGCTGTTTCTACCGGGATGCACAACGACTTGGGTAAGTCGCAAGCCCGACTTACGAACATTGTGGGGAGACATCAACGTCTACAATCGTCTTTCTTT
>JAJRTM010000348.1 GCA_024278285.1 Planctomycetota bacterium | reverse complement strand
AGTGGTGCAGATCGAATGGGACTCGATTACCGCAAAGTCTCCGGCGGTTTGCTTGTTCAAGATTGCGACAGCCTGGCTGATCCCGAAGAAGATTGGAAAGTGGTGACAGACAGACAGCCAAGCGAACTGGAAATGATCGATCTCCGTTTTGCCTGGCTCGTCTGCAAACATGTGAAATCGAATGCGATTGTCTTCGCCAAAGAGGGCATGATTACCGGCGTGGGAGCCGGTCAAATGAGTCGGCTCGATTCTGCGGAAATCGCAGCAAAGAAATCGGGAGAT
Organism: Planctomycetota bacterium; assembly: GCA_024278285.1. Lineage (GTDB taxonomy): Bacteria > Planctomycetota > Planctomycetia > Planctomycetales > Planctomycetaceae > Rubinisphaera. The sequence goes on along the minus strand of JAJRTM010000348.1, from coordinate 7,931 downwards.
CGCTGCAAAAAAGGCGTTGTCGCCTCCGATGCGTTCTTCCCATTCCGAGATGGAATCGACCAGGCAGCCGCAGCCGGAATACTCGCAGCGATTCAACCGGGAGGCTCCCGCAAAGATGACGAAGTCATTCAAGCCGCCAACGAACACGGCATGACCATGATCTTCACCGGTAGAAGACACTTCCGCCATTAAGCTCTTATCAATAAAATGCTGCGAAACAACAGATAATTCGTTTAACGGCAAGCCGCAGGCGACTGCGTAATCAGGTAGGCTTGACTCAAGAGTTCCCAAATCACGGTCTACCTGTCGTTAAACAAATGTGCCTTTATTGACTATGTATGGTATCGCAGAGGAAAATCGAAGCTATTATCGCCCGGCGTTATGGCTGGTACGGTTGATGTCATTTCGTTGAATAGCAAGGCTTCATTGTCCAGCCCGCTTACGCAGTCGCCTTCGGCTTGCCGTTAAACGATTGCGAGGGATCCGTTTTGATGGGTGCAGGCACATCAACCTGTGACTCAAAAATACAACAGTAATTGTTTGACCGATACTCAAGGCGAGATGGGGGTGTTAACTCCTAGGTTGGTATGCTGTTACACTGAATGGCGACTTACAGAGAATTGGAAATTCACCAGAGGCATTACTGCCCCGACTTGCCTGGCATTATTCCAGCGAGGGATACATTAAGATGGTTCATCTCGATTCAATCACCACAAAAACAGGCGATGCGGGGCGGACCCGGCTGGGTGATGGGACAGAAGTTTCCAAGACTGATTTACGCATTGAATCACTCGGCTCGATTGATGAACTGAATTGTTTGCTTGGCCTTTGTAATGCACAGGGCGTTTGCGAGCCTTATTTTTCCTGGCTCAGACAAATTCAAAACGATCTGTTCGATTTAGGAGCAGATGTTTCGGTCCCTTCGCAAAGTGACGCTTCAAAGAAGAGAACACCGCGGCTGAAACCAGAACGGGTGCAGCAACTTGATGACTGGCTCGAAGAATTGCATCAGCAGTTACCCGCTTTAAGCAGTTTTATCTTGCCGGGCGGTTCGCTTTGTACTGCGACATTACATTTAGCACGATCCGTTTGCAGGCGGGCAGAGCGGGATTTATTAAGACTTACTGAAACAGAAAAAGTCAGCCAGCAGATGAGAGTCTATTTGAATCGCCTGTCTGATTTACTGTTTCAGATTGCACGCATTACGGAAGAGCCTGAGAATCCTGCGCCGCTATGGAAGCCCGGCTGAATCGTTTTATCGAAAGTCGCCAAGGCTCTCACGAACTCGGCTTGCTTTGGTCCTACTTTCGGTTGGCAGATTTCAGAAGGTAATAGCCAAACACTAAGGTTCCAACCAGCAGAGTTCCATACTCGGCGGGGCCAATACTTCCCCACCAGCGCACGGCGTAATCGCGATAGAAGTCCATATAATAGACTGCACTTGTTTGAAGATCATAAAGCATCATTCAGATTCCTGAAAAGTCAGAACAAACAAGAGAGGCCAACCGAAATCGCTTTCTTATTAGCTGCTGGATACTCAAGCCTAGTTCGCCTGGTACTTCATGCGTCTCTATTCTTTTGCAGGGAGCGTCAACTCACGGCGATCATTAAGAAGCAGCAACGATCATTCTGATTGTATCGGTTATGCCGATTGCGTCGGTAATTCCGATTGGCTTTTCCCATCTCTTTTACTGCTTTGCCAGCACCTGCCAGAAGCAATTGTAAGCTCATCAGTTCGCAACAGTGGTCGCTTGGTAAGTAATCCCCGGCGTTCTGAGTAACAGGGAGAGCAAAATTTACAAGAATATTTGACTTTCCCGAAAGAGCATTCCCAGAAGAGGAGAGGGATTGTAACCACTATAATATCAATGGGTTATGGAATTGCTATTCTTGTTTTCCATCTATTACTCGGGAACTTATTCAGATTCTTCAGGTTGGTATTGCATTCATTTCGTGTTCAGGTTCAAGAAGAGGTGCCAAAAAAACCGAATGAATAGTTTAGACGGCTGGAATCAATCCCAACGGGTTTGTTCCATGAATGAGTTGAGAGGATCACTTATTTGATTTTCCTGATAAGTTCTTGAAGCAAAGACGCAAGTCAACTAATTGAGTATTGATTTCAGGCGATTGCAGGGAAGCGATCGTATCTTTTTGAGAACCGTTGTGAGGTAGGGGGGATGACGCTTGGACGCACGCTGTGCGAGCCGGACGCTCCTAAAAGAGACGGAGACTGAAAGTTCAACCGGAATTGAAGGCACTGGGACTGCCGGAATTTTCCGAACGACTCACCTGAGTATTCAGGTTGAACAACCGGGGATTAAACAGAGGTAACTCTGCAGCTTCCAACAATTCAGTTTCTGGCAATCTCTCTACTCCACGATGGCACAAGAAAAGAAATGTGCGAGCCCACGCACAATGTGACGTGATCCTGTTTGATCAACGTGGGTGTATTCAACGAATTTCGTTGAATGCGAGTGAGGCAACACCAACGAGTAATAGACCCTGACCCTGAGAGTACCCGGAATAATGTCTGGTGGAAAAAGCCATGGATTTAATGGCATGGACAGCCAACCACCGATACCTGGGGCTTCCTTTACTAGCAGATCGTCTGCTGTGGAGTGGCAAAATGTGTAATTGGAGAGCCCGCAAATGAGGACAATCTTTACGACTGGACAGGTCGCTAAGATCTGCAAAGTTGCCCCTCGAACCGTAAGTAAATGGTTCGATTCAGGACGACTGCGTGGATACCGGATTCCTGGATCTCAGGATCGTCGAATTCCCCGCGAACATTTAATTCGCTTCCTGAAAGAACATGGTATGCCTTTGGGCGAACTGGAAGATGAAGCGATGGGCAAGTTATTGCTCGTTGGCATCGAAGGTCCGATCCGAACCATGCTTGGCGAAATCCTGCCATTGGATGACTTCAAACTGGAGTCAGCAGCCAGTGGTTTTGAAGCCGGTATTCAGGCCGAATCGTTGCATCCCGATGGAGTCATCATCGACTTCGCGATGGGTCGAAACGAAGCCTTGATGATCGCCCAGAATCTGAAGAAGAACGCTGACTACAACGACACCGTTCTTGTCGGACTGATCAGCGATGAAGATAGTGCCAGCGGTTTCGATCGCACACTGTTTAACGAAACGTTCCGTAAACCGTTCGACGTTGCGTTGCTCGCAGAACGGGTACGAACTCTCGTGAGTCGCAAAAAGCAACTCGCCTAAAGTAAAGGGTTGATTCTCAAACCCTCCAAACAGGCATCACGTGGTCGGTTGAGCGTGTCATGGATGACGCGCGAACTTGACCGAAGCGGTTACAAATGATCCAGTTCTGAGGATCCCCCATTGCATACTGATGCAGGGGTTTTCATGCTGACCGCAAACAAAAGCTTCTCCTCATTTTCCGAATCGATAGCTGATCGATTATCGTTGAAAACTGCTTGAGGTAATGTTTACTACAATCGCTATGATTGGTAATTGTCAGTCTTGTGCTACTGACATCAATAGTTTTTGAACCGTGCGCAAAATTGGTGTTTATTCGCGGTTCGACACCTTCAAATCAAGTAAACCTATTTAGTGTCGTTCGATCAATAACTGTCATGATCCTTGGATGGCCCAGACGCATCGCGTCTGGGTGACGCAGTCACAAGAAGTCTTATCAGACACTCTGCCCAGGCAATAATCGCCCCTTCTTTTTTACCGTTTCCTGCTTTTTCTTCGTCGGAAACCACATTCTCGGCTTCTTGTTGCGGGGCAACTCAGACGCGATGCGTCTGAGCTATCCCTGTGCTACTAACGTTAAAAGTTTACGACGTTTACGCAAAATATTTCAAGGCGAGAACATAACATCAATGAGACATACGGGTTAAATATCGATGGTTTGGTTACCTGATTTGTTTTTTTACCACGAAGACTCGAAGAGACCAAGAAACCGGGTAGCTCAGACAACCTGTTCAAGGTTGTCTGAGTGCCGTCAGGCACCCGAGGATTTCAGCGAGCGGCTTGATGATCAGAATAAGCGAGGCCTGAAAAACAATTCCTCTGGTTGCTACGCAACTCAGACAACCCTGAATGGGATTGTCTGAGCTACCCGGTCTGACTAAAAAACTGATTCGAGAAAATCCACGTTTATTCGCGGTTCGACATCTTCCAATCAAACAAACCGATTTACGCAGTCGCCTTCGGCTTGCCGTTAAACGATTTACTTCTTCTTCACGTTTTCCATTGTGGGATTCGTGGTGATAAGAATTTGTTCCGCGGCCCTGGGTTCTCTACCGCCAGCTCGCCATCGGAAACAGGCTCCAAAAGAGGTACGCGATCGGGCCGGTGTATAAGATACTGTCAATTACATCAAGAATGCCCCCAAAGCCAGGCATTAATTCTGAGGAGTCTTTTTTGCCGACATCCCTTTTAATAAGAGATTCGCACAAATCACCAATCAAGCCAACCGTTCCAATCACCATTCCGTATAAAATGGAGAGATACCACGGGCATGGCTTCCAGGATGCTTCGAACAAACCGGGCATATAGGTTAACCACAGCCACGAAAAGATGGCGGAAAACAGGATTGCCCCACGCGCTCCCCACCATGTTTTACCAGGGCTAAGTTTGGGGCTTAACTTTTTTCGTCCCAGAAGTCTTCCCAAAGTATAGGCCCCAACGTCTCCTCCTTTGGTAACAATAATTAAAGAGCCAAGCACGAGATAGCCTGCTTCTGCACCGGCGACCCAGCGCAGTTGGGCGGTCATGCTGAGAAAAACGCCAATATAAACAACAATCAGAATTTCAGAACTGAGCGTTTCCATGCTCTGCCCCGGTTCCTCAAAGCTGATCGCAGAGATCAAAAACAGAACCATCACGACTAAGCTGAACGCCAGCATTGTCGGACCTAAATAGGAAAGTTCAGACGCTTCGGGCGCACCAATTCCCAACGGTTTGAGCCACGTCGAAGCGACGATAATAATGGCCCCCATGCAGCAAAGCGAATAGCGGGGATAAAAAGAGCGAGTGCGAAAAAGTTGCGCCATTTCCCAGGTACCACGCACGGTAAGAAACAAGCAAACGATAAACAGAATCGGAGCCTGACGACCAATCAGGTGATCCCAGTAAAACAACCCACCAAAAATCAGAATCAAAAGTGGCCCTAGAATCAACCGCCAACTCAAATTCCCAATCCGAGATTTCTTTTCTGATTGGAGATTGTCCATAGATGTTCAATAACGTCAGATGTGAAGAAAGCAATGAGATAAGAAAGTCCCAGCACGGCTGGTTTATTCTGATAGCCGACACCAAAATTGAATCTTGTAAGAAATTTGCGAATGACGCAAAGAAATTAACCGTTAGTAATACAAGAAGATAACATTTCCCAGGTAGAAAAGCACCCTTGAGCGCACTTATGTTTCGCTCAGTCCTCCGAACCGACGATTACGTCCCGAGTAATCTTCCAATGCGGCGTAAAGCTCTTCTTTTCCGAATTCGGGCCAATGCTTTTGCGTAACCCATAATTCCGAATAACTAATTTGCCAAAGCAGAAAATTACTGATCCGCATTTCTCCCGAAGTGCGAATAATTAAATCGGGGTCTGGCATTCCTGCGGTATATAAATGCGATGAAATTTGATCTTCATCAATCTGGTCAATGCTCAGTGTTCCTTGTTGAACTTGTTCCGTGATTTTTTTGACCGCATCGACAATTTCGCCCCGTGAACCGTAATTCAACGCCAGGCAAAGCCGCATTCCGGTATTGCCTGCTGATTGTTCGATCGTTGTATCGATCTGTTTAAGGATATTCGCAGGTAAATCGTCGCTGCGACCAATCACTGAAAATTGCAGGTTTTGTCGCAAAATTTCTTTGCGTTCTTCAATGAGATATTTTTCCAGCAGGAACATCAAAAAAGAGAGTTCAGCCGCGGGGCGTTTCCAGTTTTCGCTACTCAAACAGTAGAGTGTTAGTTGTTCCAGCCCCAACTCAGCAGCCAGTTCAACGACTTTACGGACAGATTTCGCGCCACGGCGATGCCCTTCAATGCGGGGCATCCCTCGTTTTTGTGCCCAACGACCGTTCCCATCCATAATAATAGCAATATGACGGGGCAGATTGGACATTTTATTAACAGGTGATGTCTGCCCGTGTTGGTCGGTTGCAGGGGGAGTCGATGGCTTTGTTTTAGATTTCATCGACATGACCTCATTCACCGGGTCATCGCAAGTAAAGAGGGAATTGGTTCGCCATTTTCCAGCGAGATCGTTACTTCTCGATAAGGAGGAGAATTTTTCAAAGAAGCAATTGAAAGGACCAGCTTTTCTTTATCAATCTTAAGAACTGTTACTGTAATATGATCATCGACTACGATCTGCTCACCCACACCGCGAGAAATAATCTTCATTTTCAGCCCTCAGAAATATATGAAACCATGTATGACACGAAAAAGCAAAACAGAAAGGTTCCGTCTGCATCGTGCAGAGACAGGATTTTTTGATTCACGCATTCTGTCGTTTTTTCCTCAGAAAGACAAGCCCTACATGAACAGAAAAAAGATAGGAGGCTGTTTCTGTATTGAGCAGGTCTGATCAGCCTGAAAACTTTTGATCGATCAGTGTATCGAGTTCCTGCTTCAATCGTGAAAGAATTTCGTCGTATGGGTAGGCTCCCAGAGATTCGGTTCCCTTTTTCAAGTTGACGAAATTCGGGGCGCACCACAAGCCAAGGTCTGCATCGTCTGTTTCGCCCGGACCGTTCACCCGGCATCCCATTACTGCGATTGTTAGATCATATTGTTTTGCATAAGCAGACATCTGTTTCACCTGACCAGCAAGTTCTACAAACGCTTCGTTCTCGACACGAGAACAACTTGGGCAACTGATAATGTTCAAGCCGCTCATATTGAAATCGACAACCGACCGCACGCGACCATTGGCGATATCTTCCAGAATGCCCCGCCCGGCTTCAATCTCTTCAAACTTGCGATCGTTGGGAACCGTTAATGAAACACGAATTGTATCTCCCATTCCACGGCCGATAAGTTGCTCAAATGCGATTCTCGTTTTGATGACGCCATCGGGAGGCATGCCTGCTTCGGTTACTCCCAGGTGCAACGGAATATCGGGCCGTTTCTCTGCGAATCGTTGATTTACTTCCACGACTTTTGCGGGATCGGAATCTTTCAGTGAAACGCAGAAACGTTCAAAGCCGAGCGATTCAAGATACTCGCAATGCTCAATCGCAGATTCAAGCATTGGCGAAATCGAATCGTTCGGATCGTACTTGTCCACTTTTTCAGGATCAACCGAACCACAATTCACGCCAACGCGAATTGCACAATCATGTTCACGGGCGGTCTCAACAAGGAACGCCACTTTTTCCTGCCACGGCTTGTCTCGTTCATGATGATACAGATGACCGGGGTTGTATCGAAGCTTCTGCACATGTGGTGCAACAACACTCGCGAGACGATAATTTTCCTGAAGATCGACCGAAAGATTGGCATCAACCTGCGCCGCAATTTCATTCAGCGCAGACGCATCTTTGTTGCTGTCCACTGCAACACGAATGATATCCGCTCCCGCTTTACTCAACTGTTGAATTTGCTCAACAGTTGCATCAACATTCGGCGTTTTGGTCGCCGTCATACTTTGCACCGCAATGGGATGTTCCGCCCCAATCGCGATACTGCCGATGCGTACTTCGCGGGTTCGGTTTCTTTTTATTGCTGTCATATTTTAGTATCTTATCAATAAAGTGCTGCACAAAGGTGGCAGGATATCCTTTACCACAAAGTAGAAAAAAGTGGTTCTTCATACTTTATAATGGCTGGGACATTTTACAGCCACGGATGAGCACAGATTTCCACGGATCAATTCTCCTGAAGAAGCAAGGACGATACTCAGGGACAGAAGAAAAGAACTGAAAATGATCCTCTCTTCTTGTTACCTTTT
>JAJRTM010000347.1 GCA_024278285.1 Planctomycetota bacterium | reverse complement strand
TGCTCTTTTGAAATTCGATCCACCATCAATATCCGCCCTTCATGGCGTTCAGCACTTCAGAAATTATTTCAGCTATCTGACGCGCAAGATAGGGCGGTATCGCATTGCCGACCTGATGGTATTGAGATGTGCGTGGTCCTTCGAACTTATAATTATCAGGGAACGTCTGGAGGCGAGCGGCTTCTCGTACAGACAGACTCCTGCACTGAATTGGGTCATAGTGAATAAAGTAGTGACCGTCTTTCGAAATATGAGATGTGATTGTCGTTGAAGGTTTGCCGGGCAATTGAACTCTGAATCGATCAGAAAACATTTTTCCTGACCTGCCAAGTTCAACATTACGGTGATCAGGAAGCAGAATCTCAGGGAAATCTGACAGCTTCGGGCTTATATCAGTTATCTGGCTGAATGCAGCGGCAAACATATAACGGCGCAGGTCAGAAGGCATGTGACCTCTTGATTCATGCCCGGTTAATACCGAAAGGCGTGGATCGTATAAACCGCTGACAGCTTCATGTCGACTGCGGGGTTTTCCAGGATAGTGTGTGGAGAATCGTTCTTCAGGAAATCTGTCGCTGTTGATGCTGGCAACAATATTTCTGGTTATTTCTCCGGCATATTCGCTACCGTTCAGGCCTCTTTTTATTCCCATTCTCGCCAGTTGCGCAATTTCCTTACGCCAATTTTTTGGATCATCTCTGCCACGTGACAGGCCGCTCCTGATGGAAGGAAGCCCGCCAATTGCCTGTTTCACAGTAGGAGGTTTTTGATGAGAAAGTCTGCCTGGACTGATATCAATATCATTGCGTATGCCAACGATGAACATTCTGTGACGGCACTGTGGAACCCCATATTCCTCGGCTTTTACAAGAAAAAGACGGGGATCAAATTCTTCGTCTGGAACTTCATCCTCAGACAGAGAATACAGTTTATAGCCAAGTCCGTTTGACTGATTTCCCAATGCCGCCTTTGGATTGGAAAGATCAGAGACAATCATATTTATTACAAGCTCACCATTAACGCGCGCAGAGAGAAGTCCCTTCACATTTTCCATGACAAACACAGGAGGACGATGATCAATGATGATTTTCAGATATTCCCGATAAAGAAAATGCCGAATATCCTTTTCAAATTCAGGGTCACTCATCATTCGGGAACGACCGACCAGGGAATATGCCTGGCAGGGAGGGCCACCTACCAGTGCCCATTTTTTCTTGCCTACAAGTTTCTGATTGATCAGCTTTCTGACCCTGACGTGATTTTCCGAACCAAGAGAAATCTTGAGTGCTGTTTTATCAGCACCCTCTTTTGCGCCCGGAAACAGAGCAAAAAGCTCCTCCAGTGAAATTTCTTCCTTTAGGTATTTGTAATATTCGTCAGGAAACTCTCCCTCAGGAAAAGTTCTGAGAAAATGTCTCAAGTGCAGTGTCCTGTGAGAAAATTCATCCATTTCAATAGAGGCGACACTCTCAAACCTCGGGTTTCCGCGCTCATCCTGAAAAGAAGCAAAGCCTTCTCCCAATCCGCCCGGGCCAGCGAACACATCAACGACCGGATATTTTGTTTTACTTCTTGGCACGCGGGCATCCGTTCTGATTATTTTTTTCAACCATGCTCAGATACCTTTGATCTGCACTGCATCAGCAATAGCTTTGAGAATGGTTTCGAATTGTGGTTGCGACTTATAATAAAGAGATCGTGACTGATCGTAGGCTCGGGCATAGGTCTCTCGGATATCGGGGTCACTCAACAAGAACGCTTCGTTTTCAGTCAGGACAGGATTATCGGCCTTGGGAAAACGTTTTACCTTATGTTCTGCATACTCTTTGGTGCCAATGAATTCTTGAACAATCGGCTCACCTAAAAGCCGATAGACATCATAGTAGTGACGCATGAAGTTTGCGGGGAAATTTCCATCTTCCTGCTGCCTGCGATATTTCGTGGAAATGGTTTGAAGTTTTTCAACAAAAGTGTAACCAGGATGATAACAGGCAACATCAACCGCGCGATTATCAGTCATCTCGCTCTTGCCTGCTGCAAAATCATAGACCCATGACGATATGGTTTTGGGAGAATTTGGCGAGACAGAATCAAACCCGACTTCCAGCAAAATTCCGTCTTTCAATCCTGAAAGTCTGCCCATATGTCCATCGTACAAAAGACGAATGCCGCCGCTCCGATAATAGCGCTCGTCATCAAACTCTCTGTCCCGTTCAACGTCGACAATGCCACTGATTTTTATCGTTCCTGCAAGCCAGTCATAAAAGTGTTTTCGTGTTTCAACATGGGCGGACTTCTGCTGGTTGGGATTGGTTTTTACACCCATATCTGCCGGTGGTTCGATACGGATATCGATATCTTCTGAAAAACGGTCAATGATGCCAAAACCCTTTGACAGCGAGGTGCCGCCTTTCAACTCAAAATTCAGACCGATCTGTTGTAATCCGTAGAGACAGTGCATAATCCAGTAGTCTTTTTCGATAAGAACAGGATCAATAGAATGTTCATTGCTGACAATGCGGATCAGATCAGGAAACTCTTTGTGATTGTGAAGAAAATCATGCGGCATGGGTCAGTGTACCGCGAGCCAATAGAGGATTAAAGAACTTCTTGGCTCTGGCGCCACCAAAATCCCGAACGGCACGATTTAATACCTGCTGATCCATGCTTTTTACTTTCTTCTTCACGCGCTCAAGCATGGACGATTGGCGCTCTGCCAGGCGATCAACATTGTTGACAAGGTCGACCAGCAAAAATGCTTCTGAAAGAGTTGCTGGAAAATGCGGCTTTATCCGAAAATTATATTCACGCTTGCCAAGTTTGAAACGACCATGACGTTTATGATTGTAAACCACGGTTTCGTTATAGAGCTGCGTTGAGCCAACACCGAGTGCGTTATAGGCATTAGGCGTGGTCAATAAAAAGCGATGATCATTCAGAAACGCTTCGACCAGTTTTTCATCGTCGGCGGGTGCTGCACCAAAGCTTGTCTGCTTGGGATAGTAGTAAAGCCCTCCTGCCAGCTTCGTCAGCGTTCCCTCTTTTACGAGTTGGCTGAGGTGACGATCAATGGCATTTGACCACGGCAGCAGGTCGGCACGTCGGTAGACTTGCCCCGGGCGTAAATGCTTCTTCAGTGTGTCTAATTTGCTCATATTTTCATCTTATCGCAAAGCTGTGCGTTTTGCAAGTTTTTTCATTTAAAATTCATGCATAACCAAAGATAAGAGCAACCTACCGAAAATGCAACAAGTTCCAGGTTTGATCGTGGTTCAGCTTTGACAAGCTGGCGGCATTCAAACGGCGAACGGTTGGCCTCAATGGAGTTGCCTTAATGGAATTATCTGGGGTCTTGGGGGCAGGAACGCCCTTAAGTCGATGGGCCATTTTCAATGGATATGGGAGAGCGAAGTCTCCCATGAGTGATTAACCGGCGATACGGTTTCTATGGCTGGGAAGGGCTCAATGCCTAATTCCAGCCATCAGCAGGAGGGGGTGAAACGGGGAACGCGCAGCGGGTTCCCCTTTCCAAGATCGGGTTTTGTATTACAAAACCACATCTTGCGGAGCGCGGTATTTAGGTTTTTTTTCATAACTGTTCCTGTGCGATGGGTCACTGAACCGTGCCACAAAAAACAGAATCACGTCATGGCGCGTCAATGCTCGTAGTCTTCGCGGGCTTTTTTCGCGGCATTTTCAGAAGAGTCGTATCCCAATTTAAACAAATTAGGACACTAACTATTTTGAAAGTTGGCAATCTCGATATTTACAAGACTTAGCTCAGTCGACATATCTTCGCTAAAACGATACGCAAGTAAGGGTCCATCCTTGCCTGCAGAATAATCCAAACACAAGGCGTTGTGAGATTGAAGAACTGGTGCACCAGTTAACCAGTAGTGGCCGAAGAATACAGGTCTTGCATTCGAAGGGTACGTCATGCTCAAAACGTCCTGGGGCAAACGAGATTTAGGCAGTTTGTTTATTTCTGGCACTGACATTGCGATGTCGCGCCAGCTATCAGCTCTATCATTCCACCATTTCACGCGAACGTCACGCCGATCATTTCCGTCCTTGTCGGCGAAGAAATATCCCTCAGGTAACGCAATTTCAGGCCCCTTGGTAACTGTCTCTACAAGTGAAAAGAGTGGATCATTCTTGTCTGCGGCCTGAATAAACTGATTCTCGTTCAACATTCCCTTCCTAGTGAACTGTTTAAGTTTTTCTATAGTCGGCTCTGACCAGCACGCATGCACAACTCGAAACTGGGAAAACTCAATAAACATCGGTAATGACCGCATCCATCCAATTGCCTCATTGGCAGCGGCGCTTCCAACTGGAAATTCTTTTAAGAAAGAAGCATGTTGATGGCAATTTTTTTCGGAGTGGGTTCGAAGCGGTTTACCTGTATCAGGGTTTAGTGTGTGAAAGTGAACAGCATTGAGTTCATGGTTGCCCATAATTGCATGAGCTTTTCCACTATCAACAAGGCTACGAACCACTGTGAGCACTTCAGCATTATTTGGTCCACGGTCAATAAAATCACCAAGGAAAACAATTTCCTCGTTTGGTTGAGAAGGTTTCCATCCAAACGCATCTTGTCGCCAACCAAGATGAGCCAGCAGAGCGTTCAATTTATCAGCTTGGCCATGTATGTCTGGAATTATTAGATATAGAATAATGAACCCCTATTATAAGTCGGAACGTGGTCTTGTTTAAGTGTAGGAATTTACACAATTGTATCGTGCCACAATTTGCCAGGAAGCGTCTAGGGAAAACAGAACGTCAATGTTCACCGCCTTCGCGGTCTTTCATCTCCTGTAATTCATCGGTAATAACGGCCACCTGATCAAGCACCTGCTGCAAATGCCTGCTTATCAAATCAATGCTCAAGTTATTGGCCATCTGGTTTTCTGCGTCATACATATTCACTCCTGTCAAAATTCAAAAAGCCGGAAGAGGATTACACACCCTCTACGGTGAAATAGGGTAATCCTCTTCCGGTTCGCATATGCGGTGGGGAAAAATTTGCGCACTGCATTGAATGAGATGATCGTACGATTGAATCGCCACTCCAAGGAAAAACATGTTTCAAGATGCATTATTCACGTGTAGCGTGGTGTTAATGATTGCCTACTCGCGTCAGGCGTTAATTGTCACGTGAGTTGAGAGGCCAATACTCCCGTTCTGCGTGGTACTGGACCAGCAGGTTGCACCCGATTTTCATTGACTGCTGGCGGCCTTTGAAAGCTATGGATAATCAATCTACTGAAGGATGAATTTGACAGCGACGGTGGTGCATCTGGTACTTTCCCATCCCGAATAAGCCTAAAACAGTTAAGCTGTTTGCCAGGATACATCACAAGGCTAGGTTTTTCCTCAAGCATGATTGCCGCAACCGCCAGTTCCTCAAGATAATACTCTACACTTAAGTGTCGTTTTTTGGGTGAAACCTCAGCCGTGCCATAGTTCCTAACGTAAAATTTATCAATATCTTGGTCCACTGCCTGACAGAGAGTATTGTTGTTTGCATACAGCCTTCTTATTTGAGCAATTGTTTCTGGGTATTTTGGGTGACTGAGCCATTCATCCCATCGGTGAACGGCTACAGGCATCCGTAACCTAGAAATAATGTGGTTGTTGCGCTCCAGCCAATCGCTTCCTTCATTTCTTGCGATTTGAATAGCTTCTCGTTCTGGTTTTCCTTCGCCGATATATCTGTATCGATTGAGAGTATCCGCTACGTCGAGCACCCCATGAGTGAAGCCTCCTGCATTAATGCGGTCAACAATTGCTTCCAGTGCTTCGCCTTCATGGTTTTGGCTTCCCATGCTAATGCCCAGCATAAAAAAAGAGTTTGATTTCCACGCTGACTTGGCGCTTATGCTAGTTCTCGCCATTTTCGTCCTCATAAAATATCTGGGATGTTGTTTCATCGGGCTGCTTTGAATGGGTCCAAATGAAATTAAAATGACGTGTTGCCTCTTCGGCTATAGTTTTATCTTGAATGACGATAACCCTTGGTGTCCCTGCCCAACTCACCAAATAGGCAACGCGATCGGCATATATAACCTTTACATCCCCATCGACGAACAGGCCGTCTGGCATCCAGCGATACTCTTCCAGCTTACCCATTATGTAGGTATTGCCCGGCTCGATTAGTGACTGCATAACTATACCATCGCTACGCATCTTTCGGAGTTGGCAAATAACTTCCTCAGATGAACGTCTTTCATCCGATCCGCTACACAGCATTCGGCCTTTTATTCTTTTCAGGGTGGCATGAACGTCCAGAAGAAGATCAAAGTAGCAGTCTTCCCCCTCGTATATTGTGACGAAGTTTTGAGCTGGCTCGATACCGCCAGCTGGGGTCAATCTGATCCCACAGGTTTGAAAATATAGTTCTATGGTGTTTAAGGTACTCGCTCGCGGCTTCCCTTTTTCGTTCTCTATGTCCGAGATGTTCATCTTCGATACGCCCACGGCGTCAGCTAAGGTTTTCTGGTCAATTCCAAGAAAATTTCGCGCTGCTCTGATCTGTTTTGGTGTAATCATTTTTATACTTTGTACAAAATTGTGTATTTAATCTATGTTTTTAACAAATAATTAACCATTAGTCTATATAAATCTCACTATTGTTTAATTTACATAAGTATAAATAACTATCTCGGGGGAGTAATACAATGAAACCAACTACTATAAAAAACCACCAAAACGATATGCAGGCTCTGTTTGAAGAGCTTGAGGCTCGTTTTGGTGCCAAAAAAGCACAGGAAATCATCAATCAGGCCAAAATGGCCCGTTCTGGTCAATCAAAGCCAGGATATATGATTGTTAAGACTTATTCTGAAATGCTGGAGATGTTTCGTGGGGAAGCACAAGGCCTTTTGGCTCAATTGAAGCACGGCAAAGAGAAATGGAGTGGCGAAGGCTCTAAAATCTCGTTTTTGGATAAACGCAAGCTGGAATCAGAGTTTCGCCGCGTTTACCGCCTATACTGGGTCAGCATGAAATTGTTCTACCCATCTTACGATCAGGCGATGGCTGCTTATCAGAAAAAGATCAACGCGCCTTTCTCACGCGTTCCTCTTTCAACAGATATGCGTATGGCGGCGTAAACCACCGCTTGGCCGTGTTGGGGGGCATAAGAAAATGAAAAAACCAAAGAACAAATTTTATACAGATATGGGCTTCAAGCTCCGCCAAGCGCGCTGTTTGAATAAGGTTTCACAGCAATCTCTGGGCGAACGGCTGGGGGTGTCCATGCAAACGGTACAGCGTTATGAAACGGGAGAAATCCATATTCCATCAGAAGCCATCCATATATGTGCGCGGGTCTTAAATACGCCTGTCAATTTCTTTTACGGCGATGAAGCAACGCCCGCACTATCCAATACGAACCGTGTCGGTTTAATGGTGGCGGCTGAAATCATGGATTTGCCCGACGATAACGTCCGCAGGAGCATTTACCAACTGGCGCGTTCGATTAACAGAGCTGGTTCATCGCAAAAACGCGAGCGCGAAAGCGCATAGGAGTTACCACTCATGCCGCGATTAGCGCGCGCGAAATTTTCCCTTACAGCTTTTCCCTTGAATCTGGCCAGCACATCCCTGC
>JAJRTM010000346.1 GCA_024278285.1 Planctomycetota bacterium | reverse complement strand
CAAATGGAATCAAACGACTTGGTGATTTCATGCGAACTGGCACTGAAGTTGCGGTGTCATTAGGAATGTCCGATTTCGCACCTTGCTAAATTGCAACCAGTTGGAGAGAAGCACCTTGATAAACAACAGGAAACCGATATTACCATCTCGTTCCAAAGCAACAGAGTTGAATTCCCGCAAAAATATAACTGAAGCCGATCAGAAAGATATTCATGCGATGTCACGAGAAGCTCTGATTCAAACCATCATCAAATGCAATGTTCCGTTCGTGCAGGAAGCGAACCTGCACACGCAGGAAACAGAAGTGCTGCGCAGGCTGACTGTTCTAGCGATTAACCACTGCAACGATCTGGCATAAGCTAAAGATGCACTGCTATTTGATTCGGCCAAATGACATCAGTGTGATGTCGTCGTTTTGTGGTCTGCCGTTGGCGTGACGTTTAACATCTGCCAGAACCGCTTTTCCGAGTTCGGTCGCATTGGTTGGACAGGTCGCGACAAATTTCCGCAGGTGTTCCATACCAAAAAGTTCGTTGTCATAGTTCATCGCTTCGCTGACACCATCGGTATAAACGGTAACAATTTCGCCCGGCTCGATGGTTCGTGAAACCGCTTCGTAGGGATAATCTTCCATCACGCCAATAGGAAGTCCGATGCTGTCTTCCGAGAATTCTGTGATACTGTTATCTGCCAAACGCGACATCGGCGACATGTGCCCGGCGTTTGCCACATGCAGTTCGTTAGTTTTCAAGTCGAGAATCATCAACACGAAAGTAACAAATCGCCCTTCACAGGCCCGCACACACATGTGATTATTGATTTCCGAAATCGCCAGTTGCACATCTTTGACGAAAATCATCGTACTTCGTACAACACTGGAAAGCCTCGCCATCACCAGTGCTGCTGCAACGCCTTTGCCTGCAACATCGCCAAACGCCAGGCAAACTTTATCATCTTCAAGAGGAATAATATCGTAATAATCCCCCCCCACCGCCTGAGCCGCTTCGTAGGAAGCGAACAGTTCGTATCCTTCGATCTTCGGTAATTCTTCAGGAAGAAGTGCATGCTGGACACCTCTGGCAATCGTCATTTCGCTATCTTGCTTTTGCTTTTCTGCGTAACTGGTCATCAGTTTGGCGGATTCGTAACTCAGAGCCGCCTGCCCTGCTACAGCCAGGAGCAAATCGAGGTCTTCCTGCACAAATTGCTTGACCGGGTTTTGCGTATCGATGTTGATAATGCCGAGCGGCTCGCCTTGTAAATCGAGCATCGGCACGCACATCATCGAGCGAATTGTCAAACTGGAAATCGATTCGCTGGCATCGAAGCGAGAATCGGAAGCGGCATCTGCAGAAAGGATTCCCTTTCGTTCTTCAAGAACGGAATTCAAAATCGTTCGGCTCAATTTAACAGAATCATCTTCAGATGCACTACGATGTTTAATCGCATGGGGCACCATCTGCCCGCTGTTTTCATCTTTGAGCAGAATACAACCACGATCTGCATGAGGAAAAATACTGAAGAGCGTATCAAGGATTTTCGGAAGTAACAGATCAAGATCAACCGTTCCCGCCAAGGAACGACTGATTTCAATAATCGCCTTGAGTTTTGCTTCAGGATGAACTTCGAGCAACCCAAACCCGGAAGCATTTTCCCCGACGCCCATGATCGTTGCAGATTCATTCTCCTCAGTCACATTCACCTGGAACGCTGCCGGAGCCGAAATTGAAGACGGAGAAACAGAATCTTCGCCATTGCTCGATTCGTAACGCAAAAGCATGGGGCCTAATTTAAGTCGATCACCATGTTTGAGAACGACTGTCCCTTCTGCCTTTTTTCCATTGATGAAAGTCCCGTTGCCACTGCCCAAGTCTTCAATGACGAACTCACCACCCTGCCTTATCACTTGCGCATGGCGGCGAGAAACCATATTGGAATCGAGTTGAAGCCCGGATTCTGGCAGTCGCCCCAAAATCGTGACATCTTCGGTGAGTTCGTGAGGGATCGCCTGACCACCCTGTAGAATGACAAGTCTGTGCATAAATTCCACTCGTTTTTGCAATGGCTCGGTAAAAAACACATTATAAAGCAGAATTCAGTTTAACGTGAAAAGATGCAATATCCAATCCCGTCTCCACAAATTTATCTAACTGGCGTGTTTTCTATACCTGCATGTTTCCGTACGAGTTGCGATGCACTCTGAGTGCAGCCCGAGTTAAAGCCCAACCTGCGAATTGGTGCTATGAATCACGTTGTCATCAGCTTTATCAGTTATTCCTTCGCGCAAGCTGCAAGAATCTTTTTTTGCTCTGGGTAGGGAACCGGTTCGTAATGGCTTAATTCCATACTGAAGGTTCCCTGTCCTCCTGTCATGCCCTGTAAAACACGGGCATACTTGGTTACTTCTGCCAGCGGGGCGATTGCTTTGATAATCTGCATCCCTGCCGTTGCAGGTTCAATACCAACAACTTGCCCCCTGCGACTGTTGAGATCGCCATTGATATCTCCCATCTTTTCTTCTGGAACAGAAATTTCCATTGAAACAATCGGCTCCAGAAGTGCAGGGGCTGCCGCTTGAGCGATTTCCTGCAAACAATGGCTGCCAGCCATTCGAAAGGCGGTTTCGTTGCTGTCCACGGGATGATCTTTCCCAAAGAATAATTCAATGCAAATATCCTGCATCGGATAGCCGCCGAGGACGCCATTGGCCAATCGTTCGCGGACACCTTTTTCAACCGCAGGAATAAATTGGTTCGGAATCGATCCCCCCGAAATGCAATCGAGAAATGCGAAGTTATTTGGTTTATCGTAGTGGTAGGCACGAAGATGCGAGAAGTTACTTTTGGTGAAATACTCTTCCGGTTCGATCTCTCTGGGAAGGTGGGAAACCCGCAAGTGAACTTCTGCGAATTGACCGGAACCGCCTGATTGCTTTTTATGTCGGTAGCTTCCTTCCGCTTTACCGGTGATTGTTTCGCGATACGGGATTTTTGGTTGATGAGTGATAATTTCAACATGGTCCCGCTCTTTGAGTCTCTCTTCGATAATGCTTAAATGCAATTCGCTGAGACCATGAATGACAATTTCGTGAGTCTGCTCGTCTCGACTGACGGTGAAGGTGGGGTCTTCGTCTTCAATTTTGTGCAGCGCTCCTGAAATTTTCTGTTGGTCAGCCCGCGTTTTCGGTTCTACGGCTAACCCGACCATTGGCGTAGGAAAGTTCATTGGGGGGAGTTGAATGCTCAACGAGCCATCACTTATTGTATCGCCCACTTTCAGGTCATCGACTTTTACTGCTGCAACCAAGTCCCCCGGAAAGGCTTGTTCAACCGCTTGATGATCATGTCCCTGCATATCGAAAAGCTGATGAATTTTTAACGATTCTTTTGATCGTGTATCGTGAATCTGTTTGTCTTTTTTTAATACGCCTGAAAAAACGCGAATGTAGCTCAGTTTGGAAACGTAAGGATCGACCTGCTGTTTGAAAACCTGTGCCACTAGCGGGGCGTCTTTAGACTGATCCAGTTCCTGATGAGTGCCATCTGCTAATGTGACGTATCTTTTCAGGGCATCAGGAGGTATCGCGTAATCAGCCAGGCCATCCATAAATTGATCGACGCCGATTTCTTTTACGACACTGGTACAAAAGATTGGAATCAACAAACCTGCCTGCACGCCACATCGAACTGCCCTGTTTAACAACTCTCCTTCGATTTCTTCTCCCTCAAGATACTTCATCATCAACTCTTCATCCGCTTCAACAGAATCTTCGACAAGTTCTTGATGAGACTGCTGCGGCGAAAGTAAAACACCTTCCGGAATTTGATCGGGAAGGTGAATGGTGGAAACCACATCGTTAAATTCGGGTCCAATTCCCACCGGAACATTCATTAAGACACAGCGGTCACCGAAGGCTGTTTTAATTTCCGAAAGAAGAAGTTCGAAATCGATATTCTCACACTCACATTTCGTGAGGACAATCATGCGAGCTAATCCAAGTTGACCAGCCAGTTCAAAAGATTTACGTGTATTCGGTTCGATCCCCTTATGAGAATCAATCGCAAGAACAGCCGTTTCGACCGCGCCAAGTGAACTGATTACGTGCCCCATGAATTCGGGATAGCCGGGTGTGTCGATTAAATTAATACGCATGTTGTGATGCGTAAAATGTGCCAGGTGGGCAGAGGTGCTTAATTTATGATTCCGCTCTTCATCGTCAACATCCATCAGGCTGGTTCCCTGATCAACCGAGCCGAGGCGGTCAGTCATGCCCGCTTTGAACAACAGCATATCCGTCAGCGAAGTTTTTCCCACATGACCATGACCAATTAAAGCTACATTACGCACAATGGTATGGGTTGCTACGCTTGCCATGAGAGTTCTCCGTCAGAGGGTCGAGAAATGTGGTGAGAATCAACCAAATCAAATTCACTCGGAACAAGTGAAGATTTCTCAAGACGAAAGCAGCACAGCAAAGTAGATCGATTGGATACAATCTCATCCCTCGATCAGTGTCACGTTGGCACAAATCGTAAATTTGACGGAACAAGAAATGAATCCAGATCACGAACTGTAACATACCTCATATGATCGAATATTGATGAGGAAATTTCAAGCCTGTAAATGTCAAAAATGCCGCACATGGAAGAGGTTCTGAAATTTTCAAATTGTGCATTTGCGTAAGCTGGGCTGAGTCAAGCCTCAGTATTGTGTTACGACTTCCCTAACCCGACATAGCCGGAACCAAACAGGGTATCAGGCGAGCCGGGTCAGTGATGACCCTGGTAAATTTCGAGTGTAGATTGACCACAACCACAGCGACAGTAGAGTAATCAGGGGGTTAACACTGGGCTGGTAAATAACCCGGAAGATGAGAGAGTTGAGGGACTTTGGTGTCGAGCAACTGTTGCGAGAAATAAGACTTACGTGTGCCACGGCTCTGTGAGCCGTGCTGCATTAGAGATGGAGAGAGCCTAAAACAAAGCTTGAATTTCAGTTCGTCGTAGGATGGTGTGCTTGCACCCATCTTCGCGTGCCGAGTTGCATTCAATGAAAAATAGAGAGGTAATCTGTTGTTTTTCTGCCATTGATTCACCGGCATCAGACTAATGAACTGGAAAACGCATTTGATGGGTGCAAGCACGCCATCCTACCGTTTGAGATGAAGTTTCCAAAAGAAAATTTCGTGTTAATTGGTCTCTATTCGTGGTTCAAATCTCTTTTTGATTACGGCACTGCCGCGATGAGGATTCAAGAAACAAGGCGCAACAATACCAATAATAACAACTTAAGAGATTTATCAGCCTAGGTTAATACCCCCGGCTCACCTAAAATATCCTGCCACTTTTTCGCAGCATTTCATTGATAAGAGCTTAATAGAAATATTACCGAAAAAAATCATTACCGAATAGAAATTTCGTGGTTACTTAATCGCTCGTACCCCTGTGCGGTGACGAGGTAATTATGTTCGATTCTCATCCCGCCACCTCCTTCAAGGTACGCGCCTGGTTCAATCGTAATGATATCCCCTT
>JAJRTM010000345.1 GCA_024278285.1 Planctomycetota bacterium | reverse complement strand
TGGCTCTATACAAATGGATTTATGTTCGAAAGCGTCAAGGATATCTTCATGGTGTTCTATTCTCCACTGGCACTACTCGCCAGATACAACGAATTCGTTAGGGAAACACTGAGCTGGTATATTAGACTTTGGGGTGGCTGAGGTGTTTTGTGTTGAGAAACTGTTGCGAGAAATAACTGTTTCGTGTGCCACGGCTCTGTGAGCCGTGATACGTTAGAGTTGCTGTTTTCGCAAAAGGTAAAAGGTAGCTTGGAATTCCACTCGCACGGCTCACAGAGCCGTGGCACACACCGTGGAATCAAGAACCAAGACGCAGCAGCGGACCCCACGGTTAATGACATTCGCTGAGCTACCCGGTGAAGTTTATTCCCATTCGATGGTGCTTGGTGGTTTTGAACTGATGTCGTACACAACGCGGTTCACCCCGGCGACGCTGTTTGTAATTCGTGTTGAAATATCCTGTAACAAATCAAAAGGAAGTCGCGACCAGTCTGCGGTCATGAAATCGTCTGTATTAACCGCTCGAACAGCGAGAACATGTTCGTAAGTGCGACCGTCTCCCATCACGCCAACGGATTGAACGGGCAGCGAAACCACAAACGCCTGTTGCACTTTTCGATACCAACCCGCCTTGGTCAGTTCATCAAGCATGATCGCATCGGCTTCCCGCAATACGCGAAGTCGGTCGGGAACAATTTCCCCCAGGCATCGCACCGCAAGACCTGGGCCTGGGAAGGGATGCCGCCAGATGAGTTGCTCGGGCAGGCCAAGTTCCAAGCCCATTTTTCGGACTTCATCTTTGAACAGATCACGTAACGGTTCAATCAATTCAAACCCAAGTTCTTTGGGCAACCCGCCTACATTATGATGCGATTTAATCGTAGCAGCCGGGCCGTCTGCGTTTGCTCCCGATTCGATCACATCGGGATACAATGTTCCCTGTGCTAAAAAATGTGCATTTTCAATCGATTCAGCTTCTTTCTTGAAAACATCAATGAACAGCTTGCCGATGATCTTGCGTTTTTTCTGTGGATCGGAAACGCCTGCCAGTTCGGTCAGGAACAGTTCGCTGGCATCCACCACATGCAAATCTGTTTTGAAATGTTCCTGGAATTGATCGCGGACCGATTCGGCTTCTCCCTTGCGGAGCATTCCATTATCAACAAAAATACAAGAAAGTTGTGAGCCAATCGCCCGATATAGCAGTGCAGCAACGACGGAGGAATCGACACCGCCCGAAAGACCACAAATTACCTGTGCATCGCCGACTTGCTTGCGGATCGAATTAATCTCTCGATCAATTAAAGACGAAATCTGCCAAGTTCCTTTGCAACCACAAATTTGCTTCACAAAGTTCGCCAAAAGCTGCCCGCCCTGTTCGGTGTGGGTCACTTCAGGATGAAACTGCAATCCATAAATGGGAAGATGCTGATGCTTAACGGCTGCGTAGGGGCAGGTGGAAGTTGCAGCCAGCGAAAGGAATTGCACATCCAGATCGTTGACTTGATCGCCGTGGCTCATCCAGACTGTTAACTCTTTAGAAATCCCATCGAACAAGCCGGAGGCTTCGTGAACCCGGCAATTTGTTCGTCCAAACTCTCGCGAATCGTTCGGCTTGACATCACTCCCCAGATATTTACACAAAATCTGCATCCCGTAACAGATGCCAAGCATCGGAATTTCAAGATCAAATATCGCAGGATCGGGTTGAGGAGCATTGGTATCGTAGACGCTGCAAGGACCACCAGAGAAAATGATTCCCTTCGGGTTGAGCTCACGAACCCGCGCCGCGGAAAGATCGTGCCGAACCACCTGACAAAAAACATTCTGTTCACGCACACGCCGCGCGATTAACTGAGCAGTCTGCGAACCGAAATCGAAAACGAGAACGACAGCTTCATTGTCGGGGACGGTTTTCAAATCAACAGGAGAATCGGTCTTTGTTTCCACGCTTGTCATTACTACTCTCAGTTGGGGATGGAATTCTCATTTGTCAGACTGGAAAGCCTGACCTACCATTTGAACGACTTCCCCAGCGCAGACGAGCGAAGGGGAATCCATTATGCTACCGATGATCACCCCTGCATTCAATTGAAAGCCACTGCGAAACCAGTAAATCGGACAATCAACAGATGTAACGGCATCTTTTGATGTAACCAGGGTTTCGATATGAGGTTCGGATTTCTTTCAAGGATTAGAGACCAATGATGTGTCCGTATTGCCGACACGATGAAACGAAAGTAGTCGATTCTCGCGCCAGTGCGGATTTTGCGATTCGCCGGCGACGAGAATGCCTTTCCTGCAACCGTCGATTTACCACGTTCGAGAAAATTGAAGAACTACCGATTAAAGTCATCAAAAAAGATGGTTCGCGAGTGCCGTTCAATCGAGAGAAAATTCGTGAGGGGCTCGAAAAAGCCTGCTACAAACGTCCGATCAGCGAAGAAGCGATTGAAAAAGTGATCAGCGAAGTCGAAGCAGAAGCTTACGAAAATTTTGAGCGTGAAGTCCCTTCACAAGTTATTGGCGAAAAAGTGATCGAAGGACTACGCAAACTCGATCAGGTTGCCTTTGTGCGATTCGCATCGGTCTACCGCGAATTCAAAGACGTCAACGATTTCATCGACGAACTCAGTTCGCTGCTCAAACAACGTACCAATAAAAAAACATAACAGGCGATCATTCTATTATTGTTAATTTCCGGGCCAAATTAAAGGAGTAATTTATGCTGAGTTCTTTATTGCTATTTGCAGATGAAGCCACCGAGACCTCGCAAAACATGCAGGAGACCATTAACGCTGGAGGTAAGTTTTTAGATAGCATCAAAGAAGGTGCGATTGAACATGGCCCTGGGTTTCTGTTGAACATCGTAGCTGTTTTAGCCATTTTCTTCATCGGTCGAATTGTTGCTAACTGGATTATCAAGATGGCAGCTTCGGCGATGCGTCGCGCTCGAGTTGATGATATGCTCATTCAGTTCGTGCGCAGTATTCTTTACTGGGCGTTAATGCTTTTCATCGTGATGGCTGTTCTGGGCCGACTTGGCATCAAGACAGATTCTTTTACCGCAGTAATTGCTGCTGCTGGCCTGGCAGTTGGTTTTGCTCTTCAAGATTCTTTATCCAATTTTGCTTCCGGGGTGATGCTTATTATATTTCATCCATTCCGTCTGGGAGATTTTGTCGAAGCGGGTGGGACAGCCGGGATTGTTGAAGAAATTCAAATCTTCAATACGGTCTTGAGAACTCCCGATAACAAACGGATTATTGTCCCGAACGGAAAAATCACCAGCGACAATGTGACCAATTACGCCGCTCATCAGCTCCGGCGAATTGATATGGAAATTATGTGTGGATACAACGACAACCTGCGCGATGTCAAAAATTATCTCGAAGAAGTTCTCGCAGCAGATGACCGCATTCTGGATGATCCCGCCCCGCTGGTCGCCGTCAACGAATTAGCAGACAGCGGCGTGATTCTCTACGTTCGCCCCTGGGTCAAAACATCTGAATACTGGGATGTCAAATGGAGTTTAACCGAAGCGATCAAAAATGGCTTCGATGATCGTGGCTTCACCATCCCGTACCCAACACAAGATATCAACGTGCATAACGCGGCTGGTTAAATGAAGCAGGGTAGGGTACGCTGTGCGTACCACGATTGAAGGGTTATGTATGCTATAATGGCTATATTCCGTTTGGTTGTGAACCACAATTGGTGTGCACAGCACACCCTACCCAACTGGATGATAAACGTCCCCTCTTTTTTTACCGTTTTATACTTTTTCTTCGTAGAAACCACATTCTCGGCTTCTTGTTGCGGGGCAACTCAGACGCGATGCGTCTGAGCCATCCAAACGGTTCGTATTTTGCTCCAGTGAGGCAACGCAAGGTAAACCTGGTGCTGCCCAGTTAATCTTCAACAACGAAAACTGTAGCTGAACGGGCACCGTGGGCGCCGATGACGAGTGATTGTTCGATGTCTGCTGTTTTGGACGGACCCGAAACAAAGATGCCAAACTGTCGTTCGTTCAGATTCAGTTTCTGGTATCCCTGATGTAAGTTATGGACGATCTGACTTCGCGGAACGGTAATAATGACGTGCTGAGCGATAAACAGCATCACACGGTGCGGCATCGTATTTCCATCGATCCAGATTGCTCCATTTTCTGCCACCCCGAAACGTCCCGGCAAAATTGCCAAATCGAGGTCTTCCAAGTTGTGAGGATCATCAATTGCAGAAATATCGAAAGTCGATAGATCCAAGCCTTCAACCATCGAACTGATTTTATTTGCCTGAGTAAAGCATTCGATTTGCTTCAAAATGTCCTTGGCTTCTGCCAGATTTTTCACTTCATAAGCAAGCCCGCCAACTGCTTTGAGCATGTCGCAAAAATGCTCGATGGGATCTTCGAACCGCTGCCAGTCCTGGTTAAGCGAAGGGAGTTCAGTTGGCTCAGGCTTGTTTTTACGAATTGCAGCCAGGATGGTTTCTTTACTGCTTGCCATATTATTTTCTCTGTTTCATCTTTGAATTTCAGCTCATTCCTAATTTTACTTTCTTTATCGTAACAGATCCCGTTCAGATTTTCGTGTGATGCGTAACGTAAACTGAAAGGAATTGAGCTCAATTATTTCAGAGAGAATATAATTTACCGCAGGGAGAGTAGACGGTAGGAAAGCGGGTAGCTCAGACATCCTGTTCAAGGATGTCTGAGTGCTGTCAGGCACCCGAGGATTTCAGCGATCGGCTTGATGATCAGAATAAGCGATGCCTGAAAACAATTCCTCGGGTTGCTATGCAACTCAGACAACCCTGAACGGGATTGTCTGAGCTACCCGGTGCGATGTAATTCGTTGATAAGGCATTAATCTACGATAAAGCTCGGTATGAATAAAAAAACGCCATCGTCTGCGGAAATCCGCTGACGATGGCGTGCGTTGTGAAGACTTGTTGTCTTCTAACAAATTATTTCACATTCTAAATTAGAAGGTGATGATCGCATCAATTCCAAAGACGAAGGAATCGTTGAAGCTGTCTCCTGCAGCAAGATTCTGGAGAATTGCCAGATTGGGGTCTGCAAAGTAGTACCGAACTTCAGGACGAATTTTAACTTTTTCGTGAACCTGCAAGTTGACGCCACCTGTAAGAGAGTAGGAATCGTTTCCGCCTGCACGCCACCACTCAAATCGTGAACCAGCAGAAATTTTATCGCTGATGGTGTAGATCAAGTATTGGTTAATTCCGTAAGCTTCTGTTGTACCGCCATTGATCCCTGCAATGTTATAAGGATTGTAAGAAGTTGCATCAACGTAGTCCGTTTGGAAAACGTAGTTCAGTTTGCTGTTAACCTGGTGATCCAGAACAATGCTGTGAGAATACCCAGTACCAAGCCAACCGAGATCACCAGCCGTTGTGATGTAGGTTAAAGAAGTATCATCAGCCAGTTGCTTGCTGAACCCACCCAGGAAACTGCTTCCGCCAGAGTTCCGATCGAAACCGGTATCCCAACCAAGTGTCCAACCCATGTAAGTTTCAAGGGTGTCGGTTGTTTGGTGAGTAGCGAGAACTCCTGTGTGAGTAAACGCTTCGGAATTGTACATCGTCATCGCATGACTGTAGAAGAAGTTATCTGGTGCAGTCACCACTTCGTAACCAAGCAGTGTGTAGAAGTGACCTGCAATGATTGACCAGTCGCCATTAGCAGCTTCAATATAAGCCTGTGGCAATGCCCAGCCGTATCCGCCACGAATGTTATTACCTTGAGAGTAATCCCAGACAGAATCGGCGTTACCAAATGCCTGTGTGTCGTTGGCATCGGTTCCGTACATGAAATCAAAACGACCACCAAAGCCCCAGCCATCGCTGCCATCAGCGACTTTTTCAGCATACAGCCAAACCTGCTGAGCGTTGAGGCGGTTCGGGTTACTGTTGAATTGACCATTACTGGCGTTGTGGTAGCCAATCTGCGTCCAGCCGCCGAACTCCCAACCAGAACCCTCTTCAACCTCTATGCAGGAATCAATGAATTCGTCATCAATGCAGATATCGTCCGTGCAGCAGTCATTATTTTTCCAGAGACCACATAACGATTTCAATCGACCACTCAGCTTTGCACCTGCATTGTTGAAAACATTGTCCGGGCTGCAGCAATCGGTACAAGTGTCCTCTGGGCAACATTCATCTCCTGCCTGAGATGTCTCGGCAATGCCAACAGACATTCCCGCCGCAAACAGGAAAGCGCCAAATACTTTCCATTTTTTACCATAACTAAACATCATACTCTCTCCTAAGATTATTTCTTCGCATGTTCACTCGTGGCAGGCCACTGAGCAAAAACCCCCCCTCACATTTCCCATCCATCTGGGACAAACGAAAACCTGGTAACATTGCCACAACTAATGTACCTGGATTCAGTCCTGTGATAAGCGCAAATAAGGCTTTTGTTCCAATGAGATTTATCGGCCTACTCTGTGAAACTGGATAATTTGTTTTAATACCAGTTGTCGCTATAAAAGAATCAGGCTGCCGAATTGCGTATATTTGAAATAATCGGCATAAATTACGGCTAACCCGCATGAAAATGCGATTTGAAAGATGCGATAACCCACTCACGCGAATAAAGAGTGTCTAAACGTGCACATCTTGATCTCCTTTTGCTATCAAGGATGAGTACATAGTGGCACGTGACTCTGGGTGCCGTAGTCTCGGTATTTCAGTCTGATACTTTCATTTACAAATATTTCGAGCAACAACAGTGGATTTGCTGATCTGGAACCTCTGTGTTAATGCAAAAAAAGTTCTGTCTGCCTAACAATAAAGTCTGTTCAAGCGAAACAGACAGGAATGTCTGTGCTCCTTTTGGAGCGAATAGATGTTCCCTTAAATCAAAAGCTCTTCTTCAGGCAGGCTTCTTTCATTTGGTTGGAAAGTGTGAGCTATCTTTCTCTCTTGCCACCAGAGCACAGAGGGGGGAGTCGTGTAATAACTTTTCTATCGAATTAAAATTCTCATTCAGATGAAACCGAATCATCTTCTCAGTAGTAGTAGATGGCGTAGATTGAATCATTCCTGCCAGTTGAAGGGTACTAATTCGTATGTTTTGTCATCAACGTTCGCCATTTCTTAATTTGTTCCTAATCTTGGGACTCCTTCTGATCTCCCCTGCTCTTGTCGTTGCTGAGGACAATCCAGCGAAGTTGTTGCCGGGATCAACTATTTTTTATGCTGAAGTTTCAAATCCGCCCGCAATTCTCGATGGATTGCTAGAGCATCCCGTTACCAAACGTTTGCAAGAAGAAGAGGTTTACCAGGAAATACTTAAGGATTCTGAAGTAGCCGAATTCCTGTTGGTTTTGGATTACATCGAATCTGAATTGGGAATGGAATGGGATGACGCGTTGAAAGCATTGACATCGGGAGGGGTTACGCTTGCCTTTGACGCAGAATCTAAAGGGGCAGCTCTGTTCTTCAAAGCACAGGACGAACAGAGTTTGAAGAAAATTGTAGAAACCATGATGAAACTGGCTCGTCAGGATGCAGCCGACAATAATCGAGATGATCCGTACGATATTGATGAGTATCGTGGAATAACAACCTACGGCGTGAAAAATGGCGGGTTTGCACTTTACGAACAATGGCTTGTCTTTGCCTCAAATGAAAAAATAGGGATGACCCTGTTGGATGGTTTGCTCGATGGTAAAACTGAAAATTGCCTGGCAGACAATGAACAGTTTCAAGAAGCCAAAAGCAAGAAAATAAAATCTGACGTCGCCTGGTTATATGCTGATTTGAATGCCATTCGATATGCAGGCGTTGCCAAGAAACTGTTTACGGGGAAAGCTGAAGATCCTTTTGGTGAAATTCTGCTGGGTGGAATTCTAGATATTTTGAAAGAAACGCCTTATGTAACCGCATCACTCTCGGGAGCGGGACAGTCTGCTCAATTACGTCTTTCAGTTCCTTTCGAGCAAAGTTGGGTTTCAGAAGCCCGAGAACATTACTTCGGACCACGAGGAACCGGACAGGCAATCGCGATTCCGGATGTCCCCAATTTACTTTTTGCAACTTCTGCTTACCGAAACTTCTCTGAAATGTGGCTGCGAGCAGGTGATCTGTTTAACGAACGAATTAACGACAAATTTGCAGAAGCGGACAGCACGTTAACCACCCTCTTTTCCGGTAAAGACTTCGGCGAAGATATACTCGGTGCTCTCTCCCCGGAAATTCTGTTTATTGCAACCCGTCAGGAATTCCCTCAAGACCGTCCTGCTCCTGCTCTTAAACTTCCTGCTTTTACACTTGTTGCAGAAATGCGAGAACCAAAAACAACCTCCAAAGAATTCCGAAGACTTTTTCAAAGCCTGATCGGCTTCTTCAATGTTGTGGGAAGCATGAATGGACAGCCGCAACTTGAATTGGATATGGATAAATTTGAAGGAGGCGAATTGGTCTCTGCCACTTTTGTCCCATTGGCAGGAGAAGAAGATAAAGATCCAGCCAGGATCAACTTTAACTTCTCGCCCACGGTTGCCTTTTCAGGTAATCGAATCATTGTCTCATCGACTACCAAACTGGCTCGAAATTTGATCGCAGTAAAAAAGCCGGAAGAACGTGACACCGACACAATAGTCAACACCGCAGCACTGCTTTCCGCCCCTGTAGTAAAAGCTGCCCTGGAAGATAACCTTTCTCAGTTAATCTCTAATAATATGCTCGAAGAAGGGCATACGCGAGAAGAAGCAGAAACCGAAATTGGAATCCTGCTTAAACTGCTGGGCTATTTTCAGGCCGCATCACTCTCATTGGAAACATCAAAGGGGACATTAAGCCTTAACCTTGGTGTGGAATTATCGAAGTAGCAGAAATGGTGACTATTCAGTCGTAGTCGTAGGGTGCGTCGTGACGCACCAGATTGCTCGTGTGATGAAAAAGGTGCGCCACGACGCACCCGACAAAATGAACTCAATAAAATGGGGAAGTTAATTCAGGACTATCCCTTAGCATGATATGAATTGATAGCCATGATCGCGACACCACTTATACGTACTACTAACAGTAAAAATTTACGTACGGTACGCAAATTTTTTGAATATAGTTTTTGGTTACAGCTATCAGAATGAACCAGCCGTGCTGGGAATTCCCCGTTTTGTTTCGTTAGAGAGCATTTGCAATGAATCATCTTGACATGATTGATCCCGCGTGGGCATGGAGCCCTTACGAGCCAGGTTCTGGAAATGACTGGTCTCAAAAACAATGCGGGCATCTTGCCCGACGAGCCGGCTTTGGGGCATCGAGTGGTGAACTAGAACATTTTGCCGATCAGTCGCCAGCCGAGCTTGTGCATTCCCTGGTGAATGATCGAAGTGAAACAAAGGCACAGCAGAAGGAGTACAAAGAACTGGCGCGTTCGGTTCTGGCGACTGGAGATGCCAAAAATCTTACCTCGCGTTGGATACATCGTTTGTTGAATACGCCGGATCAACTGCGGGAAAAGACGACTCTCTTTTGGCACGGTCATTTTGCAACGAGCGCAGAAAAAGTAACCGATCCCATTTTAATGCTGCAACAAAACGAATTACTCCGAAAAAGTGCCCTGGGGAATTTTGGAGAAATGCTGCATGAAATCTCTCGTGATCCTGCAATGTTGATTTATCTTGATTCCGTAACAAACAGAAAAAATCATCCGAACGAAAATTTTTCCCGCGAGATTATGGAGTTATTCTGTCTGGGTGAAGGAAATTATACCGAGAAAGATATCCGCGAACTGGCGAAATGTTTCACTGGCTGGGAAATCAAACAAAGGCGTTATCGATTCAACAAGTATCAACACGATTACGGTTCAAAAACGATCTTCGGGAAAAGTGGTGAATTTACGGGAGACGATGGTGTTGATATTGTTCTGGAGCAATCATCTGGCCCGGAATTTATCGTCTCGAAACTGATGCGTTTTTTCCTTTTCGATGAACCAACTCCTCCTGCTTCTTTAGTGAAACCGTTGGCGAAGCAATTACGAAACAACGGTTGGCAAATTGGTCCGGTTATCGAAACGATGCTTTCCAGTAAGCTGTTTTATTCTGATAAAGTGATGGCCCAGAAAATCCGATCTCCCGTTGAATTCAGCCTTGGTTTACTTCGCTGCCTGGAAGGAACAACCAATCTTCTTGAACTGACAACCGACCTGAATGATTTGGGGCAGACACTTTTCTTCCCACCTAATGTAAAAGGCTGGGATGGAGGCAGAGCCTGGATTAATTCATCAACAATGCTCGCTCGTGCGAATCTTGTTCGTAAAATGCTGGATCGAAAACAGACACGTTTCGCGGGGGGAGGCTTGGTTGATCTGTGCGACAAACATCAATTGAAAAAACCGGAGCAGGTTGTCAACTGGTTGCAAAAGATGCTGCTCGCGGTCGAAATCCCTGCGGATGTACGCAAAACCCTGGAGCGAAAAATCGAGTCTGGCAAAGGAAATCGAGAACAGCGATTACGCAACGCGCTG
>JAJRTM010000344.1 GCA_024278285.1 Planctomycetota bacterium | reverse complement strand
TTCTGCGAATTATTCCAAGGAAAATAAAAAGCTGCCGCGACAACCTCCCAAGCGAACAGAGTTCCGCTCGTTATGGCCCAACGACGATTACGTAACCAATCCCGATGCGAATAAAAGCATCGCCTGGACAAACTGGCCACTGTTCACCGTCGGGCTGGTTCAGCGAGGTTATACCGATGAGCAAATTCAAAAAATCATCGGCGGCAACGTCATGCGAGTCAATCGAGAAACGATTCAATAGTATGCCTGCAAGTGGAGCAGGCCTGCTGACGCAGTCGGCTTTTTTTGGCGGGGTGCCATCAGGCACAAGATGATCGCGCCGGGCGCTTTCAATTTCTTTTGAACCCCTCAGTCATTACTGGCTTTTTGTTTATGTGGGATTCACGGCGTATGCAATGCGTTGTTACATGATGAGGGGATACTACATGCTGATTTCGAGAGATTTTGAAAAACCGCCGAAAACTGCTGACTACGGGTTCGACAGAGTTGCGCGGGAATGAGATTTGAGCAATCAGAAACAGCCGAAACTCCGCTAACTGGCTGTCTATTGCTTGCCTATCAATGTTTATTATGTACTATTCACAATAGATCGACTGAGGTTTCTGTAATTTGATACCGAAGTCATTATCTATGTACTGATAAGATAAGTGCTTTACTGAAACGTGCGATGTGAATAGCAATATGCAACTTCCTGATTATGACAGTCCACCTGTCATGGAAACCATACTGGGGGTGCAGTTTGAGCAGCTCCCTAATTTCAAAAATGCCCATTTAGGTGCATTCTGGAATTCGCTTGATTCCTTGGAGTGGCCTATTATTGAGGATGCCCCATTTCTTCCACCACAATTCGAGCGGTTTGAAGACGCAGTTCAATGGCACGATGGCCTTCAATTGCGACTAAAACGGGAGACTGCTTGCCGCTTACAGATCAAAAATAATACCCAGGACCGAATGATCCAGGTCCAAAATAGCAGACTTCATTTCAATTGGCTCGGCAAGCCCGGAGGAGAATACCCCCGGTACAAGGATGTACTTGATGGATTTGAGTTATCTTTGGGGCAGCTTAATCACTTCTTGAAAAAAAGAGATATTGGAACCATTCAGCCAAACCAATGGGAAGTCACCTACGTGAACCACGTCCCAATTGGAAGTGTTTGGAGCAACCCCAGCGAATGGGATTTTTTCAAGCCAGTTAAGCCTACTGATATTCCAGAAAAACTGGCTGTCAGCGAGAGCTTTGAGGGCAACTGGCACTTTGTGATTCCACCTCAAAAGGGGCGGTTACATATCCACTGGCAGCACGTTGTAGGTGCAACCGCAAAGGGGCAAGAAGACGAGTTCATTCGACTGGTATTCACTGCGCGTGGAGCGATTGAAGGGGAACCAACCGATCATGAATCTATCACCAATGGCCTCAATCTTGGGCGGAAGGTAATCGTGTCTTCTTTCAAAGAACTAATGAGTGATCAAGCCAACCAATACTGGGGATTAAAAAATGACAACGCTTAATATCACATCGTCAATACATAATTATAAGTCTAAAGTTGACTTAAAAGTCGATAGTCAGGGAATATTGTCGTTAGAAAAAATCAATCCAAAAGCATGGCAAGAGATAATCGATAAATTGGTTGGATGGCAATGGGATATAGAGCAGCTTGATGATGAGGGAGTCACACCTCCTTCTGAGGGGATAGTCCAGATTGCCATTGGGCTTGCTGAGCGACTTGATGAGGAAGGGTACGTTGCCCCAAGTTCTGTTGTTCCTGATGGGGATGGTGGAGTGGTATTTACTCATCGTAACGGTGATATCATAAAAAAAATTCACCTGTGGGATGATGGTAGCATTTGCCTGTCTGAGTATGAGTCCACGTCTCTTATTCGCCGAACGAATCTCTCTTTAATTTAAGATGGAGAGGTTACGTGGGTGAAGAAATTGATCCTATCGATATCGCTGAAATCCTATACCGTCGAATACCGGCCTCTCAAGGCTGGTACGACGAAGCCACAAAAGTGTTAAACTCTGCTGCGTTTCATCCGAACAGGAATGACGAAACTGGAATCTCTATTGTCCGAGGGAAATACAAGACACCTGAGCAAGCAGCAATGGGACGGAGTGGCAAAACGTATTACTTAGCAGTTCTGAAAGCCAATGAGTTAGCAGAGAGGCAAATTAATGCAGTTTCTCGACCTGATCTACCTAGCGGAGAAACAGACATATCACATGCGGAACTGCCAGGTCTCAATGCAGGAAACCGCCGAAGTTTTGAAGTTGCGGGCATGGAAGAAATGCTTGCTCAGGAGTTGACTATAGAGGTGCTCGGTCCGTTCGTCACGCCCAACAAAACCAGTTAGCTACAGACGGAGGGTAGCACTGCGGAAATTAAAATTGGGTGCAGTCAGGCCAAGCTGAGCCTACCATGTGCTTTCAATTTCTTTTGAACTTCCAATAATAATGGAACCGACATGGCACGAACGTCTTGTTGCTACGCAACCCAACCGCGATAGGCGGATCGGCTACCCGCCTTTGACTTGCCGTGAAGCAAGGTTATTCTTCGGCGACTTGTCCGATCAAATCGTAATCCTGCGTCGCGATGATTTCTGTTGGTGTGAATTCTCCAACAGACACGTTTTCTCCTCGAACGAAAACGGTTCCGTCAATTTCCGGGGCATCTGCAAAACAGCGTCCCTGCCAAATTCCCTCTTCAACCTGCTCGTCAATAAGAACATCCAATTCGTAACCGACAAGCGATTCGCCATAATCGAAAGCGATCTGTTGTTGATCAGCCATTAATGTTTCCTGCCGCTGCAACTTAATTTCTTCGGGCAAATGTCCATCGAGCTTAACGGCTGGCGTTCCCGGTTCTAAAGAGTACGGAAAAACGCCCATGCGTTGAAATTTGGTCTCCTGCACAAATTGACGCAGTTGCTCGAATTGCTCGTCTGTTTCTCCTGGAAAACCGACGACAAATGTTGTCCGCATCACCAGATTCGGAATTCTGACCCGAAGCTTTTCCACCAGCTCAATCGTTTTTTCCCGGTTAACACGTCTTTGCATCCGTTTCAAAACACGCGAGCTGATGTGCTGTAAGGGCATATCCAGATACGGCAGCACTTTCGAGGAGCCTGCGATCTGGTCAATTAACTGATCAGTGAAATTGACCGGGTACAAATACATCAAGCGAATCCATTTGATTCCCTCTACTTTCTCTAACGCTTCCAGCAGTGAAGTCAGGCGAACTTCGCCGTATAAATCCATTCCGTAATAAGTGGTGTCCTGGGCAACAAGAATTAATTCTTTCACACCATCGGCGGCTAGCTCTTCGGCTTCTTCTACAATTTTTTCAATCGGCTTGGTGACATGCTTGCCTCGCATGCTGGGGATCGAACAAAAAGTGCAGGTTCGATTGCAACCCTCGGAAATTTTCAGGTACGCATAATGGGCAGGAGTGATGCGCAGTCGGCTGCGGTCATCCATCGCGCGAATGGGAGCAGGACGAAACAGGTCGCGTTGTTCATTGATATTGCCAACCAGGCGATCAGCTACTTTGGCAATTTCATCACGTCCAAAAACGCCGACGACGTGATCGATTTCCGGCAGTCTTGCCCGTAAATCTCCGCCAATTCGCTCTGGCAGGCACCCTGCGACAATCACACCTTTGGTCTCGCCAGCACGTTTCAGTTCGAGCATTTCCTCGATGACTTCAATCGATTCTTTACGGGAATCATCAATAAAACCACACGTGTTGATGATGACGAAATCGCTTCCCTTCGGCTCAGCAGTCAGCGTGTATCCATCAACAGCGAGCGTTCCCAACATTTTTTCGCTGTCCACGAGGTTTTTTGGACACCCCAGAGAAATAAACGCATACGTTCCCTTGCGACCTTTTTCCGAATCATCTTCAAGGGCAGAATTAGATATTGGGGAAGGTGTGGTTCCCTGATCGAGAATGGGCAATTGTGTCATCGTAGATTACCAAGAAGGTGTTTTGCTTCACATTAACGCGAAGCATCGGATTGCAAATAATTATTATAGACCAGGGAACTCAAAACGGAATTACCAACTTACTTCAAATGGAGAAAAATAAACTCAGCAAGGGGAAATGAATCGTGAAACAATTGTGATGGAAGCCATATTTGATGGGTGCAAGCACGCTGTTGTTTATACATAAGTATTTTCAGGCAAAGCCGAGTCATCAGTCCCAGAGGGACAGAGGCAAATAGCCCCGGATTTTAATCCGGGGTCGTTGCCCCAGTTAATAGGTAGTCCCGAAGGGACGATGGTCATGGTTATTT
>JAJRTM010000343.1 GCA_024278285.1 Planctomycetota bacterium | reverse complement strand
GATGGTCCTGTTTTTCGGGATTCTCTTTTCTGGATTTGAGGGAGCTGTTTGCTCTGCTCAAAGTCAGCAGTTTTTGCCTGCTGCGTTGAAAGATGCAGGCGTTGATGAACATCTTGATCAAAAGCTCCCGTTAGATTTGAATTTTCAGAATGACCGTGGGCAAGTGATTCGACTGGGAGATTTATTTAACGACGATAAACCGGTTATTGTTTCGATGAATTATTCGAACTGTCCGATGTTGTGTGTTTTACAATTGAATGGACTGGTCGATTCTCTGAGAGAAATTGATTTGGTTGCCGGTCGTGATTTTCGAATTGTTTCGGTCAGCCTGGAACCAGGAGAGCCGGTCGAGCAACTTAAAAAAACAAAAGAGAAGTATCTGCTTTCTTACGGGAAAAAAGCGGAAGCAGACGGTTGGAGTTTTCTTTCAGGAACGCAGGCGGCTGTGACAACTCTCGCAGAAACACTGGGGATTCAGTATGTGTATCTGCCAAAGAGAAAAGAGTATTCGCACCCGGCTGTTTTTTGTATTTGTATGCCTGCAGGAAAAATATCGCGGTATCATTACGGAATTGAATTTCCGCCTCAAACGATTCGGCTTTCACTGGTGGAAGCGAGTCAGGGCAAAATCGGAACTGCGTTTGATAAATTTATACTCCTTTGTTTTCATTACGATGAAGCTGAAGGACGATATGCTCCGACTGCCATCATGATGATGAAACTGGGCGGAGTCGCCACTATTTTGGGGATTGGGTTGATCATCTTCATCTCTCACCGTTTAGGAAAAAAACGCCAGAAATTAGCAGAAGATTTAGCACCCCCACTTCCAGAGAGTTCATTAATTTAATAAATACTGAAAAATCTCAATTTCATTTAATGATGAGAATGATAGAAGAAGATCGTTTTGCGATCCTTTTCGTTGACGAGTAAAACAATGCAAGATTCATTTTTCTTTCCAGCTCAAAATTCAACATTCGCTCCGACTGTGGATGCGTTGTACTATTTTATTTTCTGGATTTCAGTCTTCTTTCTCACCTTGATTACTGCTTTGATGGTCTTCTTTGTGGTGAAGTATCGCCGTATTGATGGGGTCGAACCGCCAGAAAGCCCTGGGCATAACACACTGCTGGAACTTAGCTGGTCTATTCTTCCCGCTTTTATTGTCCTGATCATTTTTGGCTGGGGATTCGCTGGCTATGTTGATATGCGATCTCCCCCTGATGAAGCGTACGAAATTAACGTCACCGCGAGCATGTGGTCCTGGCAGTTCAGGTATCCCACGGGAGCGATTTCAAAAGAATTGCATCTTCCTGCTGGTAAGCCAGTCAAATTGATTATGCAATCCAAAGATGTCCTTCACAGCCTGTTTGTTCCTGCATTTCGAGTCAAACAGGATGTTGTGCCGGGGCGATATACCGGGTTGTGGTTTGAAGCATTAGAGCCTGGAACGTTTACTCTATTTTGTGCAGAATACTGCGGGCAACAGCATTCAGACATGCATACTACAGTGGTCATTCATAATACCGATCCATCCAAAACAGATCTCAATAACCATCCCAACTTTGATACATGGCTGGATGATGCTTCCGACCCAATCAAGGATGGCGAACCACTTCATGAAAGTGGTAAACGGATCACCGAGATTCTCGGTTGTGTTCAGTGTCATTCAAATGATGGATCAAAAAAAGTAGGGCCTACATTCAAAGGATCGTTCGGGACAACAAGAAAATTGCAGAGTGGCAAAACGGTAACGGTAGATGAAAATTATATTCGTCAATCGATACTGGATCCAAACTCTCAGGTTGCCCAAGGGTTTGATCCCAAGATGCCCAGTTTCAAAGGGACCATTAAAGATGAATGGATTGATGCGGTTATCGCCTATTTCAAACATCTGAAAAAATAAACAGGGTGCGTTGTAACGCACAGAAAAATATCAGGTGCATTTTAACGTACCATTGTTAAGACGTATTAAATTAGGTCTTATTCCGATTTTAATCAATCAAATTCCGTAGACAATATTATTTAAGGAGCAAGTGCATGGCTACTGCTGCAATGCCCGCTCAACATGAATCAGAATCACATGGCGGGGAAAACTTCCTGACATGCAGTAAAGGCTTCAAATCCTGGGCGTTCACGCTGGACCATAAGCGAATTGGTTTGATGTATCTCGTCGCGACGATGTCGTCAATGTTTCTTGGTGGTGCGCTTGCGCTGCTGTTGCGGGCAGAACATTGGACTCCGGGGGCGACGCTTCAGCTGGCAACCGTACAGAATTATTTGGGTTCGTTAATTCCGAGTTGGAGTGCGATCGAAGTAACGCCTTTAACCAATCATGATGTTTACAACCAGTTGTTTACCCTGCATGGGGCAATCATGGTGTTCCTGTTTATCATTCCGAGTATCCCGGCTGCGTTGGGGAACTTTGTGTTGCCGATCATGCTGGGAGCGAAAGATGTTGCGTTCCCTCGGATGAATCTGGGTAGTTTCTATCTTTGGGTTATCGGATTCATCTTTCTGATCACCGCGATCTTAACAACCGGTCTTGATACCGGGTGGACTTTCTATACCCCTTACAGTACGAACACGACACAAACGAGTGTGATTGCTGCCACAATGGGTGCGTTCATTCTGGGATTCAGTTCGATCTTTACCGGGCTGAATTTCATTGTGACAATACATACGATGCGGCCGCCGGGTATGACCTGGTTCCGTATGCCGCTGTTTTTGTGGGCACTTTACGCGACCGCCATTATTCAGGTTCTCGCCACACCGGTTCTGGGAATCACCTTATTACTGCTTGCGGCGGAACGAATGTTTGGCTTAGGGATTTTTGATCCTGCACTGGGCGGCGATCCGGTTCTGTTCCAGCATTTCTTCTGGTTCTACTCGCATCCTGCTGTTTACATCATGATTTTGCCAGCCATGGGTATTGTCAGCGAACTGATTTCTACATTCAGTCGCAAGGCTATTTTTGGATATCGCTTTATCGCTTTCAGTAGTATGGCGATTGCACTGCTCGGCTTTTTAGTCTGGGGACATCACATGTTTACCAGCGGGCAATCAGAACTGCTGACGATTGTCTTTTCCGCATTGACTTTCAGTGTTTCCATTCCTTCAGCGATTAAGATCTTTAACTGGCTCGCGACAATGTATAAGGGATCGATCAGCCTGGCAACGCCGATGTGTTATGCGTTGTCTTTCATGTTCCTGTTTACCATTGGCGGATTGACCGGCTTGTTTTTGGGAGCGTTAGCGACCGATATCCATTTGCACGATACCTACTTCATTGTCGCACATTTCCATTACACAATGATGGGGGGAACACTGATCGCGTTTATGGGCGGGGTCTTCTACTGGTGGCCGAAAATGACCGGCTACATGTACAACGAATTCTGGGGACAGATTTCCGCGTTAATTACCTTTGTCGCCTTTAACCTGACGTTTATCCCACAGTTTGTGATGGGTTCCCGCGGGATGCCGCGTCGTTATTACAATTATTTGCCCGAATTCCAGGTCTTCCACGTCCTTTCTACCATCGGGGCATTTATGCTTGGATTTGGCTTGGCGCTTGCGGCAGCGGTTCTGATTATCTCGCTGTTCACGAAACGAAAAGCACCGGCGAATCCGTGGGGATCAGCCACATTGGAATGGCAATGCAGTTCTCCGCCGCCACTTGCAAACTTTGAAAAAACCCCTGTCGTGGGCAATCCGTACGATATGCAATCGGTTGTCTGGGATGCGGAAAGTGAAAGTTTCGTAAACCGGAAAACTGAAGAACAAGAAGATCAACAGGGTTAATGGTATCCTGCAAATAATTAAATTCGATTCAATATTGACTGACTTATAGAATAAAGGTTGACCAATGGCGACTGCCGTGGATCCTCACGACAAAATGGATGATGACAACACGAACGCTCACGATGATTGGCATCACAAGCAATTCAGTGCACATCACTTTGAGAATGCAGAACAGCAGTTCGATGCTGGCAAGCTTGGAATGTGGATATTCCTTATTACCGAAGTGCTTTTCTTCAGCGGTTTGTTCTGTGCATATGCCGTCTTTCGTGCCAGTCATCCTGAAGTATTTGAGTACGCATCGCAGTATTTAAATAAGTACCTGGGCGGGTTAAACACGGTTGTCCTTATCTTCAGTTCTCTAACAATGGCGTGGGCGGTTCGTTGTGCTCAGCTTGGCAAGCGTGGCGGGTTAATCACCATGCTTAGCATTACGCTGTTTTGTGCAGCATTATTTTTGGGTGTCAAAACTTTTGAATACACCGAAAAAGCACATAAAAGATTGCTGTGGGCAGGGGCTTCGGTTGATGCAAAAGATATCGGCAAAAAATCGCAGGTTTTCCGGTTTGGCGAAGTGTTGCCTCCCGAACATTTTGAAGAGCGAATGATGGAATCGCTGGGAGTGATTCAAAGATACTGGATGCTTGTCTTCTGTTCGGTTCCGTTTATCTGTATCGGTATCGGTTACCAGGTTCGTTCCAGACCATGGCGAACATCCGGGTATGCGATGCTTATTTCGATTGGAGGAATTTTACTCGGAATTGCCGTTAGTATCGAACTGCATAACATGCAGCACGGCGGCGGTGGCTCTGGAGGACATGCCTCGGCAGGAGAGCATGCTG
>JAJRTM010000342.1 GCA_024278285.1 Planctomycetota bacterium | reverse complement strand
TGCTCGAAGCGATTGGAAAAAATCATAAGGCTCAATTATGGAAAACCGGTTATTCGACCAGTTGCTATCTGAAATGTAATGAGAAGCAAATTTTCTTCGCAGGGCCGCAGCGTCTGAAAATGGTGGTCGCTTCTGCAACTGATGGCAAGTTGCAATGGACTTACGAAACCGGAAATGTGCAACTGGTCCTGCGGGACGATGCCATTTACGCAGCCGGCCCGCTGATTCGGGAAGTCAAAGGAGAAACCGGCGTTAAACTTGCTTACGAAGATGGCAAAGTCCTGGCTGGTTTCCCCTCACGTCGGGCTTGCACTCGCGCCACCGGAGCGATTGACAGCATTTTCTACCGCGCCAACGGAGGAACCGTCCGCGTGATGACCGATGGTGACAACGCCACGCATCTCGATCCAATGCGGCCCCCCTGTCAGGATGGCGTGCTCATTTCCAACGGTCACTTCTACTGGGGACCGTGGATGTGCGGCTGTCAGTT
The DNA here is from genome assembly GCA_024278285.1 of Planctomycetota bacterium. GTDB lineage: Bacteria > Planctomycetota > Planctomycetia > Planctomycetales > Planctomycetaceae > Rubinisphaera. The sequence goes on along the minus strand of JAJRTM010000342.1, from coordinate 5,853 downwards.
ATCGCTTTACGGAAACATCTGCCTGGCTCCCGCGAGTGATCAAGAACATCATCCGCCAACGAACTTTCACGATGGTTTGATTACTTACGGAGACATCACCAAAGTCGAACCACTGCCGATTAAGAAAAACGACTGGCCCACTTATCGAGGGACCAACGCCCGCAATGATGAAACGCAGATTGAACTTCCCTCGAAAGTAAAACTGGCTTGGGAAAACAATGTCTGCAAATCGGAACTGCCAACCGCACCAGTCGCAGCCGGGAACATGGTCTTCGCGGCTGATCGCAATGGAGTCGTTACCGCGTTCAATACCCAGGGCAAACAGGTTTGGAAATCGTACACGGCAGGCGCGGTCAACTACTCCCCTTCAATCGCTAAAGATCGTCTGTTTGTCGGTTGTTCCGATGGATGCGTTTATGCTTTCGCTGCTAAAACCGGAAAGTTACTGTGGAAATACCGCGTGGCTCCGAAGACGAATCGCATTCTCGTATTCGGGAAACTCGTTTCCGGCTGGCCTGTCGCAGGAGGTGTTGCCGTTGAAGATGAAACCGTTTACGCAGCCGCGGGGATAACGCATTACGATGGGACGTACGTAGTTGCGCTTGATGCCGTCACCGGAAAAATGAAAGCATACAACGATTCTTCCGGGCAGCTTTCCAAAGAATCGAACAACGGCATCAGCGTGCAGGGGAATCTTGCGATTGTTGACGGACAACTACAATTTCTGGGAGGCGGCGTCTACGAGAAAGCACGTTACGATCTACAAAGTTTGCAATGTATGAACGAACCACGGGTGCAAGTCACCTCGCAATATCGCACCGCGTTTTATCCGTTCTACCCGAAATACGGCAAGTACCTTTCGATTGAATACACTTGCTCCGACGGCAACACGCTTTGCCTGGACGCCAGTTACGATGGCTCCAGCTTCAACAACCTCGCGTTGCAACCCCCGCAGCCAGAAGGCAAACCACGTACCCCGAAAGAAGCTTCGCGTTTCGCAGCCACCTGGCGGCGAGGAAAACCAAAAGTCAAAGATATCTGGACCGACACGCAAAATCGCCGCTTCACCAGCTACATCGTCTCAGGGGATCAATTGCTTGCAGCCGGGCATCCCGATGAAAAACCGGACGAACCATTCTTGGTCGCCATCAACATCAAAGATGGCAAAGATGCCTGGAAAATCCCCCTCCCCGCAAACGCCGTCAAAGGAGGAGCCGCCATCGACCAAAACAAAAATATCTACCTGACACTGGAAAACGGTCAAATACTCTGTTTCAAACCGGAGTGATGATTAGCGGGGCAGGGTACGCTGTGCGTACCAAAATAGTAGAGTTAAAATATGCTACAATAGCAACATGCCCATGAGTTGTGAGTCGCAATTGGTGTGCACAGCACACCCTACGAGACTGTTAGTTGCCCAGAGAATTCAATTTTGAGTCCTTTTTTTTCTGACGGCTTTCTTCTTTTTTGCGGGTGACTTTTTAGCAGATTTTCTGACCACTTTTTTGGTTGCTTTTTTGACGGCTCTCTTCTTAGGAACCTTCTTTTTGACTGGTGCCTTGGTCGCTGTTTTCTTCTTGACGGCTTTCTTTTTGACAGGTGTTTTCTTTGCCGATTTCTTTTTTGTGTTCTTTTTCTTGACTGTTTTCTTTGCCGTCTTTTTGGCGGCTTTCTTTTTAACGCTCTTCTTTTCTGGCGGCTTTTTGGACGAGTCCTTTTTTGCCGAGGTTTTTGCTGTCTTCTGTTCGATATCGATGCCGAAGATGTCCGCGAGATCATCAGATTCCAGGTGCTGACCGCCTGCTTCGCCCACCGCTGCACTCACTGCGGTTTCTGCATCGGCAGTGATCAGTTCTTCGTGATCGACGCCGCGTAACAAAAAGAGTAACTCGGGTTGAGCATCCAGCCTCGCTCCGACCCCATAGAAAACGGCAGCAACATGTTTGCACATGCTCGCCCAGTCGGGGCAGTCACAATCAAAAGAGATTTCTTTGCTCTGCGGGAACAAGCCATTTTGGGGGTCCGTCACTACTTTCATAATGCTATCGGAAAGTTTGCCTTGCAGGAGTTCAAGCAGCGAACCAATTTTCCCGGTGCATTGTTTTTTCAGGCGATTCCATTTCTTTTTGTCCAGCGGTTCGATTTTTATATTGATTTCGTAAAGGCTAGAACCGCTGACCATTGCGGTAATTTTTCCTTTTTTAATTGAAAGATGACAGACCGAACCATTACGAACATAGGTTCGACCGCGAGGCAATCGGTTTTCATAATCGTGAAATGATTCTACGTGATCACACCAACCTTTTCCCCAAAATGTTTTTACGATTTTTTTCCCTTCAATAACAACCGGCTCGATTTTACGACCTTTTTTTCGTAGTTGGCCCACTTCCCTGCGAGCATTCGCTTGCCGTTGTCCAACCGAAACGTATGGTTTCCATCGCCCCCATGCCATGCTGTTTACTCCTTTATTATGATGTTATTAACATTGGTCAAACAATTACTGTTGTGCCTTTGAACCGTAGGATGGCGTGCTTGCACCCTTCAAATACGGTTTCCACTTCGGAAATCTAAGGCCGGTAAAGCTGTCGCCGAATCATAACAATTCCAACTCGATTCTATCATTGAACGCAACCCGGCACGCGAAGATGGGTGCAAGCACGCCATCCCACAATGACTATTCTTGCCCCAAACAGGATCCCGGGGATGAGTTATTCGTGTTTCAATACAAGCTGTCATTAAAAATCACCAGGGTCATCACTGACCCGGTTCGCCTGAATCATTTTGTATCGCCGACAAAGGCACGATCAACATCGAGTGAAACCATTTTGATCAATTCGTCGTTACTCATTTCGGTCAACATTTTTTCGCTTCCACCGTCCAGTAAAGAGGCAGCTAGTTCCGTTTTGTCGCTAATCAGCTCATCAATCTTCTCTTCGATTGTACCAAGACAAATGAATTTGTGAACCAGAACGTTTCGTTTTTGCCCAATTCGGAATGCTCGGTCTGTTGCCTGATTTTCGACAGCCGGGTTCCACCAACGGTCAAAGTGAATCACGTGCGAAGCCGCGGTGAGATTCAGCCCGGTGCCGCCCGCTTTCAAAGAGAGAATAAAAAACGGAGGCCCATCCTCTTTCTGAAATTCATCAACGAGTTTCTTTCTTTTTTTGACAGCCGTCCCGCCATGCAGCATCAACCCGGATCGACCAAAGATCCCTTCAAGGTGTTCCATCAGTGGATCGATTATTTCGCGGAACTGCGTAAAGATAAGAACCTTTTCCTGGCGTGATGCAATCTCTTCGCAAATTTGCTGCAACCGTAAAAACTTACCCCCATCTTTGGGATCGTATTTGCCATCTCCCAATAACTGACTCGGATGATTGCAGACTTGTTTGAAACGCATCAAATAAGAAAGCACCAGCCCACGCCGTTTAATGCCCTCTTCGTTTTCGATGGCGAGTTTCATCTCTTTGACCATTTTTTGATACAGCACCGCCTGCCTTTTGCTGAACCCACAAAAGGCTTTCACTTCGGTTTTGTCGGGGAGATCTGCAATGATCGACTTATCCGTTTTTAATCGTCTGAGAATATACGGCTGCACCAATGCACGTAACGGGGCGTAGCGGTCGGTTTCTCGCGATTGAAGTTGTTTGACGAACTGTTTGAATGTTTTATACGAACCGAGCAGTCCCGGCGAAAGAAAATCGAACAGGCTCCATAAATCAGCCAGCCGATTTTCGACCGGCGTGCCTGTCATCGCGATTCGGGCATCTGCTTTTAACTTTTTGACAGCTTTTGTCTGCCGAGCTGTCGGATTTTTGATCGCCTGCGATTCATCCAGAATAACGAATCGCCAATCAAGTTCGATGATCCATTTTTGACGCAACAACATACCATAAGTAGTGAGGACAACATCGGTCTTCTCGAAAGCAGTCTCCGGGGAATCTGCGATTGCTTTAATTTCTTCTTTTGTCGCCTCGGAAGAATGCACAAACTTGGCACGCAGCGAAGGCGTGAATCGCTCCATTTCTGATTTCCAGTTTCCTAGCAGTGATGCAGGTAGAACAAGCAGTGACGGTTTGTGTCTCCTTTTTTTCTTCTGCGAAACCAACAACGCCAGCACCTGAATCGTTTTTCCCAGGCCCATATCGTCTGCTAAACAGGCACCAAGACCCAATTCGGAAAGAAAGGATAACCAGTTGACGCCAACTTCCTGATAAGGTCGCAAAGTCGCATTCAATTTCTTACCGGGGGAAAATTGTTTAAGCGATTCAGGATTGCGTAAATGATCGAGCGTCTCCTGAAGCCAGTCCCCCGCTTTGACGAAAGACCACTGCTCAGTATCCCCGGCATCGCCCTGTTCTTCCTGTAAATCTTCGCTTGCGCCAGCGAGTAGCCGCATCCCTTGGATGAAAGAAAGTCCGTCGCTATTTTCCTGTTCGAGTTGCTGCCATTGTTCCAGGGCTTCAGCGAGTTGTTGCTGATTAACTTCGACCCATTTCCCTTTAAGAAGCATCAACCCTTCCTCAGCTTGCAGGAGTTCATCCCACTCCTCTTTCGTCAGTTCTTCCTCGTCCAACGCCATGTGAACACGAAAGGAAAGCATGCTGTCGGCATCAAACCTTTTCTTTTTGCCTTCATCCCCGATCGAAATGCCGGCTCGTGGTCGCGGACGTTTTTTCCACCAGTCGGGCAACCGTACCAACACACCACTTTTTTCAAACAGAGGGACTTCCTGCAAAAATCGATAAGCCTGCTGAGGCGACCACGCCAACGGATGATAAATATCACCCGATTCCACAAGCTCGCTCACCAGTTCACTTTGTTGTGCAGCCAGATGAATCGGCGAGAGCAGTTTGATCAGAGCTGCTCTATTCTTTTCTCCCGCATATTGCTGGAGTGCCCCAGAAAGTGGCTGGTACTTCACTCTGCTTTCACCAGAAATACCGAGTGAATAAGTCACCAGAAAAGCGAACGGGTGATGAGGATCGCGTTTATTTTCCGCCAGATGAAAACAGACACGCCCCACCTGATGCCAAAGCGGCGCCCGCTCACTCAGAAATTCCGCGAGACTCTTTTTTGATGCCGCGACTTCCTCACGAACCCATTGATCAATCGAATTCCAGATCGCAACGAGCATCTCCTGGTTGACGTACTCTGCCCCGCGCATCGGAGGGACCGAAAGAATCATCTTCCCCAATTCCGCATCACTCGGCGGAGGAATCGGCTCAACGTTTCCGGTAGATGCTTCAGGCACCTGACAAAGCAGTGTCAAATACTTTTGAGCAAAACGTCGCCAATAAGCAAACGAAATTGGAAGCGGACCATCCATTTTCGTCGCAGCAAGCAAGAATAAACCTTCCCCGGCATCACGAGCAAAAGCCTCTACGATTTTCTCGAAGCTATTTGAGGAAAGCTCCGCTGTCTGTGAACCTAAGCCACTTCCATCTCCCGAGCCAGCCTCCAGAACCACCACCCGCCCGGAAGGCAAAATCCTTAACTCAATCCCCATCCAATTCCATCCCCAGTCAGAATCCTTGATTTCCTGCAAAACGATAGCCAAATGGTAACGCGAAGCACAATCAAACGACAAGCAAGGCTATCAGGATGATGCTTGGAGCGGTACGGATTCATCTTCCACTATTCGTCGGAGGTCGTCCATTGAACTGGTAGAAGATTGATCGCATTGATTCATTTGTTCCTAAGCCGGCATAACCGGAACCAAACGGGCTTGTTGATTTATTATTTCCGAAGTCGCGTTATTCGCTTTAAGTTAGCTTTGAACATGGTTTAATGTAACGAAACGTCTGAAAAGGCCTGTTTCAAAACAGTGAAAACATACTGAACACGACATTT
>JAJRTM010000341.1 GCA_024278285.1 Planctomycetota bacterium | reverse complement strand
CTGTTGTTTATACATAAGTATTTTCAGACAAAGCTGAATCATCAGTCCCGGAGGGACAGAGGCAAATAGCCCCGGATTTTAATCCGGGGTTGTCGCCCCAGTTCATATGTAGTCCCGAAGGGACGATGGTCATGATTATTTCGAGCCTCATTGCTTGAAATTCCGTCGTCCCTACAGGACTTCATCCTCTTGCAACCAATACCCCAGGTTAAAACCTGGGGCTATTTGCCAATGTCCCTCCGGGACAACACTTATGTATAAACAACAGCGTGCTTGCACCCATCAAATGTGGTCTCCATGTCATTAATTTAACACCGGTGAATCCATCGTCGGATCATAACTGTTCCAACTCTTTTCTGTTATGGAACGCAAACCGGCACGCGAAGATGGGTGCAAGCGCGCCATCCTACAAAAAATGAACACCGATGTGACAGTTATTGTTCGGTCAATCCTAACTCAGCACCAGCCAAATTGAAAACTTTCCCGATAATCTTTGCCAAATCGACGCGCCAACACTTTTCATCTGTACCAGTCAGTGCAAGAATGGCGATAATTCAGGAAAGTTGGGAGGATTATCGCAGTTATGCCGATTTTAAGCCGATATTCTTCCAGTGTTGTGTCGCGTTACCGTTAGATTTTCATCTCATTTTACCCAAAATGATGCCGCAAGGGATAAGATAGGTCATGTCGCCAGTAGACGTAAGTACAAATGGGCTAAGTGCAGTGAAGCCCTCCGAAGAGATCGATTCTGTTGTTATTCGCTTCTGTGGAGACAGTGGCGACGGGATGCAGTTGGTCGGGACGCAGTTTACGAATGTTTCTGCCATGTTCGGGAACGATGTCAGTACGCTTCCCGATTTTCCTGCGGAGATTCGCGCCCCTGTCGGAACAGTGGGCGGGGTCAGCGGGTTTCAGCTTTGCTTTTCGAGTAACGATATTCTTACTCCTGGTGACGAAGTTGATACGCTTGTCGCGATGAACCCTGCTGCGTTGAAGACAAACCTGGAAGACCTCAACGGGGTGGCACGTTAATCGTCAACGAAGACGCTTTTGATAAATCAAATATCGCCAAGGCTGGTTATGAGAGCAATCCGCTCGATGACGAAACTCTTCTGGCGGGATATTGCGTTCATAAAGTGCCGATGACACGATTGACACGCGACGCGGTTGCCGAGTTGGGACTTTCGAAGAAAGAGGCGGATCGATGCAAAAACTTTTTTGCGTTGGGACTCGTCTTCTGGTTGTACGAACGAGATGCAACACCGACGAAAAAATGGGTGCAGGAGAAATTCGCCAAGCGTCCGGAATTTGTCGATGCAAACCTGGCTGCTTTGAAAGCGGGTTCAGATTTCGGTTATTCGACTGAAGCGTTTACCGTCCATTATAAAGTCCCTCCTGCGAAGCTGCCTGCGGGAAAATATCGAAAAATTACCGGGAACGAAGCGGTTGCGATCGGTCTCGCGACCGCGGCGCATCTTTCTGGAAAGGAACTGTTTTACGCTGGGTATCCGATTACACCGGCCAGCGACATTCTGCACGAACTTTCTAAGCTCAAGAATTTTGGAATTCGTACCGCACAAGTCGAAGACGAAATTGCTGCGATCACCGCGGTTGTTGGTGCATCGTTCGGTGGTTCATTCGCCATTACTGCCAGCAGTGGCCCGGGGATTGCGCTAAAGTCGGAAGGAATCGGGCTGGGGATTATTATCGAACTGCCGATGGTAATAGTCAATGTGCAACGAGGCGGCCCGAGTACAGGACTGCCGACCAAGACGGAACAATCAGATTTAATGATGACGATGTTCGGTCGCAACGGGGAATCGCCGATGCCGATTGTCGCCGCTGCAACTCCTGCGGATGCGTTTGATGCTGCTCGCGAAGCAATGCGGTTAGCTGTCGAATTTATGACCCCCGTGTTCCTGCTTAGCGATGGATACATTGCCAATGGGGCAGAACCTTGGCTTATTCCAGATATTTCAACGTTGGAACCGATTACGTATTCCCACTTGCAAGAACCGAACGGCGAGAACGGCGAAGTTCTGCCTTATCTTCGTGATGACCGCCTGGTTCGCCCGTGGCCGATACCGGGAACACCTGGTTTGGAGCATCGTGTGGGCGGTCTCGAAAAAGCGGAAGGAACCGGGAATGTCAGTTACGATCCCGATAATCACGCACACATGATTGCCACCCGTGCCGCCAAGGTCGCAGGGATTGCCAATCATATCCCAGAACAAGCAGTTGAAGGACCGGATACCGGAGAATTGCTTGTCATCAGTTGGGGCGGAACCTACGGTTCGGTTCGCTCTGCTGTGTTGAAAGCACAAGCTGCTGGCAAAAGTGTGGCGATGGCTCACCTGCGTTATTTGAATCCGTTCCCAAGAAACCTGGGCGATTTATTCAAACGATATAAGAAGGTACTTGTCCCCGAACTTAACGCAGGACAATTACGCTACATGCTGCGAGCCACGTATCTGGTCGATGCGAAGGGCTTGAACAAAATGAAGGGGAAACCGTTCCTCATTTCTGAAGTATTAGAAGCGATCGAAAAAACACTGGCTGAATAAACCGCGTGCAATTTAATAGTTAAATTATAAGTCATCATCATAAAAAACAGGCGATAGGGTTTGCCATGAGTGTAAGTATTGAACTTCCCGTATTGAAACCAAAAGATTTTGCCAGCGACCAAGAGGTTAGATGGTGTCCGCGATGTGGAGACTATTCGATTCTGGCGCAGATTAAGAAAATCTTGCCAACGCTTGGTATTCCGAAAGAGAACTTCGCGTTCATATCGGGCATCGGGTGTTCGAGTCGCTTCCCGTATTACATGAACACGTACGGCATGCACAGTATTCATGGTCGTGCCCCCGCGATTGCAACCGGCTTGAAAGTGACTCGCCCGGATTTGCAGGTGTGGGTGATCACCGGCGATGGCGATTCGCTTTCCATCGGCGGGAATCATTTCATGCACATGATCCGCAGAAATGTCGATCTGAAAGTGATTCTGTTTAACAATCAAATTTACGGATTAACCAAAGGGCAGTATTCACCCACCAGTCCAGAAGGAAAGAAAACGAAAAGCTCGCCTTACGGTTCTGTCGATGCCCCGTTGACTCCCATTTCCGTTGCCTTGGGTGCCAGAGCCAGTTTTGTTGCTCGGTCTGTTGATGTCGATATCAAACACCTTTACATGGTTCTGGAACGAGCCGCCCATCATAAAGGGACTGCGATTGTTGAGGTGTATCAAGATTGCAATGTCTTTAACTCCGGCGCGTTTGAATACGCCTCGAAAAAAGACCAGAAGGAAGATAACTGCATCTATCTGGAACATGGCAAACCGCTGATCTTCGGCAAGGAAAAAAACAAGGGGATTCGCCTGAACCATTTGAATCAGCCGGAAGTTGTTGAATTGGGAAAAGGGATTTCAGAAGATGACTTACTCTTCCACGATGAAAAAGCGGACGATCCGAGCCTCGCTTTTTTGCTCTCCCAAATGCGACACCCCAACAGTCCCGAACCGATGGGGATTTTCCGAGCCGTTGATCGTCCCACGTATGACGAACTTGTGAATGATCAAGTGAAAGAAGTGACCGAAAAGCAGGGCAAAGGCGATCTCGAAAAACTCTTCCACAGCGGCGACACCTGGGTCGTCGAATAAATCTCGATGCAATGTAGTGCCTTTTCAGGCCTTAAATTGAGGGTTGGACTTTCGTGGTCCGTGCTCCGTTGTCGCACTTTTTCGATATACCAACCCCAAAAATAAGGATTGAAGATGCAGTTGTCTGGGGCAAGCAATGTAGGCTGGAGTCTTGACCCAGCCTGCGAACTGCTGGTAAGCTCAATGACAGGTTTTATTGAAATTTGTTTTGCCCCAGGGACTTAATATGTTCAGTCGCACATTACCGCTGAAGTCTCTGGCGATTTTTTGCCGTTCACTCAGCACGCTATTCGAGACGGGAGTTTCTGCTCGTAAATCGTTTCAAATTGCTGGCGAAAAAGCATCGCATCCTGCACTTCGCCGTGCGACCTATAAAATTCGGGAAGATATTGAAGCCGGTTCGGATATCTCCAGTTCGATGGAAGATTGTGATGTCTTCCCGGATTTAATGGTGGGCATGGTCAGCGTGGCGGAACAGACCGGTTCTCTGCCCGAAATTCTTAAAGGGCTGGCTGAGCATTACGAGAACATGATCAGAATGCGAAAGAATTTTTATGGGGCGATCGCCTGGCCGGTGTTTCAGTTTCTCATGGCTATTTTTGTGATCGCAGGGCTCATCCTATTACTTGGCTGGATTGCAGATCAGCAAGGAGGCCAGGCGATTGATGTACTCGGCTGGGGATTGACCGGCACTTCGGGGGCACTGATCTGGCTCGGTTCTGTCTTCGGGACATTGTTTGCCATCTTCCTGGGATATAAATTCTTAAAAGCTTCTTTTGCCGGGCAGAAATATCTGGATGACATCCTGATGAAAATTCCAGTGGTTGGTTACTGCATGCAGTCATTTGCAATCGCCCGATTTTCCTGGGCTTATCATCTGACACAGGAAGCCGGAATGCCTGTCGATGAAAGTATCAAAGCTTCGATGCGAGCAACCAATAACGGGGCATTCATGGGGCAAGGTCCACGGATTATCTACTGGATAGAACAAGGGGAAACCGTCACCGAAGCACTTCGCGAATCGCAACTGTTTCCGACTGATGTGATCGAAATGATCCACGTTGGCGAAACATCAGGAACGGTCCCGGAAATGTTGCATCGGCTGGGGCCACAATTTGAAGATCAGGCGCGGCGTTCGCTGGAAACGCTCGCAGGGGCACTCGGCTGGCTTGTCTGGGTCATCGTGGCTGGCTTCATTATCTTCGTCATCTTCAGCGTAATGTTCTGGTACATCGGCATCATCCAGGAACTGCTGTAATGCTGCCTGTCATGGGAAAATCAACTCTCTATCGTGGTCCGCAATAGCGGACCCTACAGACTTGAAATTGCCATGGAATTTATCATCGGGATAATTCATACAGAATAATTCCCGCAGCAACGGCAGCGTTAAGAGATTCTGCGGTTCCTTTCATGGGGATCAATATTTCCGTGTCGCATTGTTCGATAAGCGATGGCGAAACTCCGGTTGCTTCATTGCCGATGATTACCACAACTGGTTGTCTGGATTCCGAAGAACGCGACTGTGCCACGGGAAGTTTTGCAGCAAGTGTCGCCGCGAGAATCTGATAACCATTCTGCTTCAAATTGCTGATTGAATCTTCCCAATCTTCGACACGGCATATCGGTATCTGATTGACTGTCCCAGCCGAACTTCTCGCCACATGAGAGGTGATTCCCACTTGAGATTTCGTTCCCAGAATAACCCCCTGCACACCAAAAGCGGCAGCGCTGCGAATGATCGCTCCGACGTTAAATGGATCCTGCAGGCGATCCAGCAGCACGATCACATCGCTACTGTTTGTTGAATCCAAAATCTGATTCAAAGGTACAAAAGGAAACGGGCCCATCAACGCGAGAATCCCTTGATGATCGCTCGCACCGCAAAGCTGTTTCATGCGAGCGGAAGTTTCTTGTCGAACAGGAATTTCGTGCTTCTTTGCCAGCTCAACACATTTCTGATGAATAGGTTGATCGGCATGGGAACCGAGAACCAATTCATAAACAGGCCAGCGGTTTGCATGGAGAGTTTCCCAAACAGGAATCGTCCCCCACAGCCAACTTTTCTGATGATTAGCTAACAGCGGTTTCCCGCGAAAAGTACCGACTCGCGGCATTAATTCTTCTTTCTGTTTTTGCATTTGATTGATGAGAGTTTAAGTAGCACAGACATTCCTGTCTGCCTTTAATGTCCTCGTTCCCAAGCTCCTGCTTGGGAACGAGGAGAACCTGGCGCTGTCCAGCTAAGAAACACGGGCATTCCTGTCTGCCTTTAATACTGTATGCTCATACAAACAGACAGGAATGCCTGTGCTCCGTTGCGATTCATTTTGGTTTGCCGGGATGCCCCTGGAGTTGTCGTTTTAGTTGAACGATACGGTATTCAAGTTCGGAATTGTTCTTAATTTTTTCCTGTAAAGTTTTGCAGGCGTGCATCACGGTGCTGTGTGAACGTTTGCCGTAAAAATGACCAATCTCTGCAAAGTTTGCCTGCATCATTTCTCTGGAAAGATACATGCCGATCTGTCTGGGGATAAGAAATTGCTGCTCGCGTGTTTCTGAGCGAATTCCTTTTGCTGTTACACGAAATTCTTTCGCAACCGCATTCGTGATTTGTGAAAGAGTCAATCGATTTGGCGTTTCGTGCAGGTCCAGAAAATTTCTGACAACTTCCAGAGTAATCTCGGTTTGTTCAAACTGGTGAATCGCTTCGAGCTGTACGACGACTCCCAGTAATTCCCGCGGACTGACGGGAAGTTTTTGTGCCAATTCCAGCGCCGCATCACCTGGTAGAAAGAAATCGCGATGTTGTGCAAAATGCTGCAGCAGGCTGATGCGGCTTTGCTGCGAAGGAATCGCGATTGAAGAGGTAATCCCTGCATGACAACGACTGACCAGTTTAGGAATCGCCTGTTGCATCTCTCCAATCGCGAGTTGGCTTGTTAGCACAACACGGGTTTCGTTCTGCAGTAATTCATCAAGAAGAATCACCAGTTTTTTTTGAAGCCAGGATTGATTTTCAATACAATGCAGTTCTTCGAATACAATTAAATCGAGGTCTTGAAGCTGTTCGAGATATTCGAATTCACCTGTTGTAGAAGCTTCCAAATTCAGCGTTGCGAATTCGTATAGCGGAAGTAAACGATGTTGCACATTTTCGTAAGTATCGAGAAAACGCCGAACTTGTTCGACAATGAGGTGAGATTTACCAACCCCGGCCGGACCAAACAGGTAAACCAGCCGTGGCGAGAAATCGGGATCGGCTCCCAAAAGCCTTGCCAATGCCGCCTGGGCAAAATGGTTTTCCGGCAGGCTTAACAGGGAGTGCTCGTATTGTGCACTCATAGTTGTATTACTAACGGTAAAAATTTGCGAACGGCTCGCAAATTAAAGAAAAATATCAGTTTGGTTACGGCTATCAGAATAAACCAGCCGTGCTGGGTGATCTATTAGCCACGCTGTTAGTAAAAGATCGTGAAATTCGAATGCCCAGCACGGCTGGTTCATTCTGATCGCCGACACCAAAATTGAATCTTGTTAGAAGTTTGCGAAAAACGCAAAGAAACTGACCGTCACTAATACAGTATTGCAATCTGCTTCTCAGCACAATCCAATTCCAAAATCATTTCAGTAGCTTGGGGAGTTGTTCTTTCAAGTCTTCGACTGAAGTTGAATTGCTGATGGCTTTCCCTTGTTGATCAACCAGAAACATTGTCGGGACCGAAATGATGCCAAATTCAATCG
>JAJRTM010000340.1 GCA_024278285.1 Planctomycetota bacterium | reverse complement strand
TCAGCAATAAGACGTTGCATGTGATGTCAGATCGTGGTTAGAAATCTTGCAGTGATCGGTTTATTCTCTTCACCGACATTATGATTCCCAATGTAGAAGAACGACAACTGACTAACCGTAATTTGTTTCACAATTGAAGACTTTTTCGGACAACTCGCTTTTTCCGAAAACTGGATTCTTCTTCCCTATGAGTTATTTATTCGAGCGAATGAAACAGAAACGGCCTTGGCCCCTAGCGTATTGAAAGCAGAAAGTTCGCCTTCATCGTAAATTTGTTTCATCAAGTCTTCGAGGCGAGGTTCACTTGTCCAACGCTTGGAGAGTTCACCTTGATCAATCAAAATACTAACGGTTGCTTCGCCACGAGGTCGTTCCTGCTGGTTGAAGAAACCGCGTTGAGAAAGTTCAGAAAGAAGAATATCGAGTTCTTCTTTCGGCAAATCGAGCTGCCAGATTTCTTCGTCTACTGTTTCTGTTTTGATCTCTTTACTATTGATTTGAAGAGCCAGCTCGGGAGAAGCTCCCGAAACTCGAAGCATCAAACGAGAAACACGATCTCTTAGTCCAATATTTGCCTGTTGAGCATCGGATGGGTCAGAAGGAGAGTGCCTGGAAACCACAAGCTTGGCCAACCCCTTCTCTTCACTTCCATCTGGATGTGGATAAACTATTTGAATACGTGCCTGGGACCACTCATTCGCCGGGGCCGTCGAGTTTTTTGATTCTTTTGCCGTTGATTTCTCAGCAAGTGAGAAGTGTGAGGTCAGACTATTTGCTGCAGAGCCAGTTTTAATCCTCGAGAAAAGACGCCGCAGATCTTTAGTTTCATAATTGAGAACCAGTACGTTGTAATTCGGCTGGATAACTTTTGAGCATGCTGGTTTTGATTGCCCTATATTTTGAGTAGATTTACATCCTGGCAAAAAAAACAGGCATAATAAAACAAAGGAAATAACTGACTGAGCCCGGAACATTTTTTAATCAATTCTTGAAGCAAAAGTGTTTCTTCGTGGTTTATGACACTCGCAAAAGTGATCATCCGACCAGAATTCAGTGTTGGTATTTAATAGAGACAGTGTGGCAATGGAACACAAAAAGTCCCTTTGCTCTCTATTTTACTAGCTATATCGGTACCTATCCTGATAAAGGATTATCTCCCAGAATGAAGAAAAATACCTGCAACACTGTTAGTCCTCATCCCCCGAGAAAAGACTTATTCTGCTTTCACTATCGTCACTGATTTCAAAACTATACACAGATTTGTACAATTCAGCCCGTTATGAGCGAGAATACAGGACGATTTGGCACAACAGGTAAAATAGGTTTTGTTTTATCTACCTTCACACTGGCAGCATAATTTAAGGCAAAGCCAATCCCTATCGGTACCCGGATAAATGGGACTGTCCTGCATATTCCATACAATTAAGTAGTAAGGTTTTTGAAAAAGTTGATTAGAAAGAAATAATTTCATTGTATCCCCATGTTGAAACTCGATAGCATTGTAAGAGGTTGCTGATGACGGTCGGCTTGTGCGCTTCAAAGCGGCAAGCGATGGAAATCAAAATATGCCCATCCGGGCGAAGTCCACTTTCTCCAAATTCATCCTGGAGCGTGAGGTTTAAAGACATGACTACACTAAATCGTTTCAACTCTTTTCGATTTTCCATCGCTGCGATGCTGGTTCTTTCAATAGGTGGAACCGCAATGACAGTTAACGCTGGTGAAGCCAGAAGACGCCCCATTAAAAAGCTGACTTACGATCCTGCTGCTAAAAAAGTGGAACTGTTTGCAGGAATTGAAGATGGTTCCATCGAATATAAAATGATCATGAAGAACTCCAAAGAAGGAACACTTCTACTGGAAAACAAAACTGATGAGGTGATTTCAGTAGGAATGCCTGCCGCATTGGTTGGAATACATGTTCTGCCTCAATTCGGCGGTCAAGGCGGTGGTGGCGGCGGATTGGGCGGTGGTGGCGGTCAAGGCGGCCAAGGTGGCGGCGGTGGTCAACAGTCTGTTGGTGGCGGCGGTGGCGGCGGACAGCAAGGTGGTGGCGGCTTTGGTGGTGGGCAAGGTGGCGGTGGTGGTGGTTTCTTCTCCATTCCTGCAGAAAAAGTAATCTCAGTTCCTTTGCATACCGTTTGCCTGGAATATGGAAAGAGAGAGCCAACAGGTCGTTCAACTTACAAATTAATTCGTCCGGAAGAATATTCTGATAACATAGTTTTACACGAACTGCTGGTTTTGATCGCATCTGGTCGCATCAATCGCGATGTCGCACAAGCTTCTGCCTGGCATATCAGCAGTAAAATGAGCTGGGCTGAACTAGCTTCTAAGGTGAATAATAAGTTTGGTGCAGCCGGTCCCCGACGCTTGTTTTCAAATGCTCATCTGTATGCCGCTCAAAATGTTGTAGCAGTGGCCAAAGCAAAAGCAGTTGAAAACAAAAACGAATCGCCTCGCAAGAATATTCAACCACGTACAAGTCGAGTCAGCAGGTAATTTAACGCCCTGCCCTTAACATTATAAAACGGCAAAAGCCCGGCCTTTTTCGGTTATCCAACACCGCAAAAGCCGGGCTTTTACTACTGCAGATCGTCAATCCCCCTGCCTTCGTAAATCACTAAAGTTCTCCTGTGGTTACGACTGACAAAACTTTCCAGAGAAGGAGTTGCTTCAGTATCTCGACAAAACAAGCATTTACTATTTTGAAATTGCTTGCCATGCTCCTGATTCCAGGCTTTTTAGAATCGCAAGATTCACTTTGAGTGATTCGATTCCTTCACTTAGATCGCATAACGCGGGAATCTTTCCTTCAACCGCATCCAAAAAGAATTCGGCTTGTCGTTCAAATAAAGTGTCTCGTTCGAAAGTGAAATCGTCGTGATCTTCCCACGGGGTGTCTGGAGTTTTCATGGAACGCCAGCGTTGTTTGTGTAACTCGACTCGTAACGTTCCCCGTTCGCAGTTAATGGTAATTGTTAATTCATTCGGTGCCTGATGTTGATTAAGCGTGTAATTGGCGAGGACATTTCCGTGCCGGGCGAGAACGTGAACGGTATCTTCGACATCAACACCATCCAACACCAGATGACCCGCGTCTGCAACAACCCGATCAATATCTCCCACGAGCCATTGCCCGGCGTTGATCATGTGTGTTAACGCATCTTGAATCGCCCCGCCTCCCATTTCTCTGCTGCGATAATAAGTATCGCGGTAAGCTGGTCGATAAGTAGGAAAGTTCTGCCCGGTGGCAATCACCAGTTCGACAGGCTTCCCAAATTCTCCCGAATTGATCGCATCCCGCATCTGTTTGAGAATCGGATTCGCTCGATTCACATACGCCACCGCAGCGATTTTCCCGGAAGATTGCACGAGCTTTTGCAGATCGTCGATGCCATCAAGATTCAGGCTCAACGGTTTTTCGATTAAAAGATGCAATCCTTTATTCATCAACCAGATCGACTGCTCGATGTGCAACGGAGCTGGCGTCGCGATCACGGCTGCATCGAATTGATCCTCGGCTTCAAATGCAGCCTCTAACGAAGCATACGGTGTTGATGCGGGATAACGATCTGCAATCGTTTGGCGAAGTTCATCTTGTACCTCAACAAACGAAACATCGGCTCGCCCGGTATTCAAAAAACATCGCAGATGCCGTTCGCCGATTGAACCGGTTCCGACAATAAGAACGTGATGGTCTTTCCCGCTCATTTCTCTTTCCTTTTAAGAATCGCAGGCGAGCCGGGCCAGTTAGGGCTTGTTGATTTATTATTTCCGAAGTCGCGTTATTCGCTTTAAGTTAGCTTTGAACATGGTTTAATGTAACGAAACGTCTGAAAAGGCCTGTTTCAAAACAGTGAAAACATACTGAACACGACATTTTGTTTAAT
>JAJRTM010000339.1 GCA_024278285.1 Planctomycetota bacterium | reverse complement strand
CCGCAGTACACACGGCGTGAACTGCACCGGCGGCTGCACCTGGAACATCTATGTGAAAGACGGGATCGTCACCTGGGAAATGCAGGGGCTTGATTACCCGTTGTTGGAAGATGGTATTCCGCCTTACGAACCGCGAGGTTGCCAGCGGGGAATTTCATACAGTTGGTATCTTTATAGCCCGCTTCGTGTGAAATATCCTTATATTCGTGGAGCATTGCTTGATTTATGGAAACAGGCACGTGCTGATTACAACGACCCGGCTGATGCCTGGAAGGCGTTGGTTGAAGATCCAGTGAAGCGTCAACGCTGGCAAAAAGCCCGTGGGATGGGCGGTTTTCGTCGGACTGACTGGGAAACTGTTCTGGAAATCATTTCCGCTTCGATGGTCGGGACAATCAAAAAACATGGACCGGATCGTATTGCAGGATTCTCGCCTATTCCTGCGATGTCGATGATTAGTTACGCTTCTGGTGCGCGTTTGATGCAGCTTATTGGTGGGGTTTCGCTGTCCTTTTACGATTGGTATTGCGATTTGCCACCTGCATCTCCTGAAACATGGGGCGAGCAAACCGACGTGCAGGAAAGTGCAGACTGGTATCATGCGAAGTTGATCGTCTCCATGGGGGCGAATCTGGGAATGACACGAACGCCCGATTGTCACTTCATGGCTGAAGCTCGACACAACGGCTCAAAAATGTGGGTCTTTTCACCCGATTTCAATATGGTTGCCAAGTACGCCGATGAATGGGTCGCAATTAATGCCGGTCAGGATGGTGCGTGGTGGATGGCGGTTAATCATGTGTTGTTAACCGAGTTTCATCACGAGAAAAAAACGGAATACTTTATTGATTACGTCAAGAAATATTCTGATTGCCCGTTTCTTGTTGAAGTCAGTAAAGATGAGAACGGGATTGTTCGTCCTGGGCAGTTATTAAGGGCAGGACGCCTCGATAAATATAAAAGCGAAGACGATGGGGAGTGGAAATTCCTCATGTGGGACGAAGATGCTCACGAAGTAAAAATGCCAATGGGAGCTTCTGGAGACCGTTGGGGCAAAGAGCAGGGCAAATGGAACTTACTGCTCAAAGATGGGATGGATGGCAGCGATATCAATCCGCAGTTATCGTTTCTTGATGATTGTGACAGCGTGATTGATGTTGAACTGGACGACTTCGGTGCTGGCGAGTCGTTGCATCGTGGTGTACCTGTGAAGACAATCAAGACAGCAGCCGGTGAAGAAGTGCAGGTAACGACGGTTTACGATGTGTTGATGGCTCAATTTGGTGTCAACCGGGGTCTTTCCGGGGCGTATCCAGCCGATTACAACGACGAAAATGCACCTTACACTCCTGCCTGGAGTGAACGGTATACCGGAATTGATCGAGAACTTCTCATTAAGTTCGCCCGTGAATGGGGAACCACCGCAGAGCATACTAACGGACGCTGTACTATTATTATTGGTGCCGGGATTAACCACTGGTATCATGGTAACTTGATGTATCGAGCCGGGATCAATGCGTTGGTCTTTTGTGGATGTGTTGGTGTGAACGGGGGCGGCCTGGCTCATTATGTGGGGCAGGAAAAACTCGCTCCTGCGGAATCGTGGGCTTCGATTGCGTTGGCTAAAGATTGGTTTCCGCCATCCCGTTTACAGAACGCACCAAGTTGGCACTATGTGCATTCGGATCAATGGCGATACGAGAAGAACTTTACCGATTATCATACCGTTCCTAAAAATCCTGGACCGAACAGCACTGCTCATGGTCACACGATGGATATGCAGGTACGAGCCGTGCGTCAGGGGTGGTTGCCGTTCTATCCGCAGTTCCCGGAAAATCCGACAGAAATTGTGGATCAGGCAAGAAACGCCGGGGCAGAATCTACTGAAGAGATCACTGCGTGGGTTGTGGATCGGTTGAAGAAAAAAGAGATGAAGTTTTCTGTCGAAGACCCGGATGCAGAAGCAAACTGGCCTCGCGTCTGGTTCATTTGGCGAGGCAATGCAATTGCCGGTAGTGCAAAAGGGCATGAATATTTCCTGAAGCATTATCTGGGAACTCATAATAACGCGGTCTGTCAGGACTTGGCGGAAGGGACTGTTCGAGAAGTTAAGTGGCACAAAGACGCCCCCCAGGGAAAGATGGACTTGATTGTCGATCTTAACTTCCGCATGGATTCGTCAGCGCTGTACTCCGACATCGTTCTGCCGGCTGCAACGTGGTACGAGAAAGCCGATTTGAACTCGACTGATATGCACAGTTTCATTCATCCGCTTTCTGAAGCCGTGCCGCCGTGCTGGGAATCGAAATCGGACTGGGCAATTTTCAAAGCGATTGCCAAGAAGTTCTCCGAAGTTGCAGAGCCTCACTTCCCAGAACCAGTTGAGGATATGGTCTTTGCGCCGCTGCCTCACGATACACCAGCCGAAATCGCACAGCCGAATATGGATCAATGGATTCTCGGCGAATGTGAAGCGATCCCTGGCAAGACGATGCCTAACATTAAAATCGTCAAACGAGATTATAAGAACGTTTATAATCAGTATATTTCGTTTGGACCGATGGCTCGTAAAAATGGGTTGGGAGCACACGGAACAAGTTACAAAATTGATGGCGAGTACGATGAGTACTTGACTACTCATCGTACCGAGACCTGGGATGGGAATACGTACCCGTCACTTGATCGCGATATTGATGTTTGCGATGTCATTCTGAATTTTGCTTCTGTGACCAATGGCGAATTGGCCTATCGTTCTTATCAGAACATGGCGAAGAAAACGGGGCTGCCGTTGGAAAAACTGGGGGAGAAAAGTCGCAGTGTCCGCACCAGTTATATGGATATCCAAAGCCAGCCTCGACGATTCATCAACAGTCCGATGTGGTCGGGCTTGATCGAAAATGGTCGAACGTATTCACCATTTACTTACAATGTGGATGCGATGGTTCCCTGGCGAACGCTAACCGGTCGGCAATCGTTGTATCTGGATCATCCGGTTTATATCGATTTTGGGGAACACGTTCCGACTTATAAACCGAAGCCGCTTCCAACTGAATATGCAGATTTGAAGTTTACGGAATCGGAAGACGAAGTCGGTCCAACGTTGATGCTTAACTTCCTGACGCCGCATGGTAAGTGGAGTATCCATTCCACGTACAGTGATAATCAGCGTATGACAACGCTGTCGCGTGGTTGTTATCCGTTGTGGTTGAATGATAAAGATGCCGCATCGTTGTCGATTGCTGATAACGATTGGGTTGAAGTCTTCAACGATAATGGCGTGGTGGTCACGCGAGCAATTGTTTCTGCCCGTATCCCGCCTGGTATCTGTATTCAATATCACACGACAGAGCGAACACAGGGGATTCCGTTATCGCCACTTCGTAAGAATAAGCGTGCGGGAACCAATAACTCTTTGACACGTACCCGCTTGAAACCAAACTTTATGATTGGTGGTTACGGTCAGTTTACGTTCCACTTCAATTACTGGGGGCCGGTCGGTTGTAACAGAGATACGCATCTTCTGGTGCGAAAACTGCCTTGCGAACCAGTGTTTTAACTGAGAGGTTCCCTGGAAGTAATTGTAAATCCAAGCGAATACATAACAATCACTGGCGACAGATAAACCGGATTCTGAGGAGTAAAACGAATGCAAGTTCGATCACAAGTATCGATGGTGTTTCATCTCGATAAATGTATCGGGTGTCACACCTGTAGCGTTGCCTGTAAAAATATATGGACCGACCGTAAAGGGGCGGAATATATGTGGTGGAACAATGTCGAAACCAAGCCAGGTACCGGCTTCCCGACCAAGTGGGAAGATCAGGATAAATACAAGGGTGGTTTTGAGCTGACTGACAACGGGAAGCTCAATATTAAATCGACGAGTAAAACGAAGATCATTCCCAACATCTTCCACAACCCGCACATGCCGACGATGGACGATTATTACGAGCCTTGGACTTACGATTATCAAAATCTGTTCAACGCACCCGAAGGTCCGGTTCAGCCGACTGCAAAACCGATTTCGATGATCGATGGAAAAGATATCGATATTCAATCGGGACCGAACTGGGACGATGATTTAGGTGGTTCCCCTATTTATGCAGAAAACGATCCAAACCTGAAAGGATTGACCGAGCAGCAAAAGCATGAACTGAGCGCGATCGAACGGCTCGTCTTCTTTTACTTCCCTCGGATTTGTAATCATTGCTTGAACCCTTGTTGTGTGGCATCGTGTCCTTCGGGCGCGCTTTACAAACGAGGTGAAGATGGCATTGTGTTAATCGATCAACAGCGCTGCCGAGCTTGGCGGTCTTGCGTCGCGGCTTGTCCGTACAAAAAGACTTACTTCAACTGGTTCACCGGGAAAAGTGAAAAATGTATTCTCTGCTTCCCACGACTGGAAACCGGTCAGGCACCGGCTTGCTTCCATTCTTGTGTTGGGCGTATTCGTTATCTGGGAGTGTTACTTTACGATGCGGACCGTCTGGAAGAAGTTGCCAAGTTACCTGATGAAGAGCTTGTCGAAGGACATCGCTCGCTGATTCTCGATCCGTTCGATCCACAAGTAATTGCAGAAGCAAGAAAGAACGGGATTTCAGAAGCCGTATTGGAATCGGCACAGAACTCACCGGTTTATAAGTTCGTCAAAGTTTGGAAAATCGCGCTGCCGCCGCATATTGAATACCGCACATTGCCAATGTTGTTCTACGTTCCTCCGATGTCGCCCGTTCAGGCGAGCAAGCCGGAAGATACGATTAAACATAACAGCGATAACCTGTTCCATGATATAGACGATTCCCGTGTCCCGATGAGATTCCTGGCAAACCTGTTTGGTGCCGGACATGAGGGGGGAGTTCGTTATGCGTTATCCAAACAAAAAGCCGTCCGCTGGCATCGCCGGGCGGAGACGGTAGGCGATGTGGATCGTGAAACGGCTGACCGCATTCTTCGTGAAGCAAACTGTTCACGGGAAGAAGCAGAAGCTATTTACGAACTGACTACGCTTTGCAAATTTGAAGATCGATTCGTCATTCCGCCGATGCACCGTGAGCAGGCGATTGAGATGATGAAGGATCCTTACGAACACAAAAAAGAAGTCGGTTTCGGTTTCGTCAGTGGTCCTGCGAGGGGGTTATAATGGCTGGTCCTAAAACATTACGAGCGTTAAGCGGTCTGCTTTGTTATCCCGACGAGCAAACCATTGAAGCGGCTGAACTACTTTATATGATTTTACAGGGCGAGTTGCCCGAGGCAGCAAAAAGCATCTCTGAATTTGGTGCTTTCCTGGATAGTCACGAATTGTGGCAGATGGAAGAAACATTTTCAGCCACGTTTGATGTCAATTCTGAATGTGCTTGGGAGATCGGCTGGCATCTGTTCGGCGAAGAATATGCACGGGGCATGTTCTTGGTACGAATGCGTGAAGAAATGCGGCGGTATGGATTGGAAGAATCGGTTGAACTTCCTGATCATATCACCCATGTGCTGGCTGTGATCGCTGTGATGCCTGAAGATAAAGCAAAACATTTTGTGACCTCGTGTGTGCTGCCTGCGATTAAAAAAATGTATGTGACGATGGAAAGCAAAGATAGTCCTTATCGTCATGTTATTACCTGTTTGGCGCTGATCCTCAATCATGTTTGGGGAGAAGGCGGCTCGTTGACTGATTATTCTGAAGCGGACCATGTCGATTCCAACGGAGCGACCGATGGTATCGACTTACTGCACGCGTTCCCTGTAGCTGGTATCGATGATTTGGGTTGTGGTAGCGGCGGATGTGGCAGTGGGGGTTGTGGTAGCCCTGAACCTGAAAACCTTGTGCAACTTTCTTCTGACTCTTTCAAGACAAAGGAATAATTAACGATGGACCCGCGCGTTCTCGATCAATTCCTGTTTATTGCATTGCCGTATGTGTGCCTGTTTACGTTCTTTCTGATGACGATCTATCGATATCGTACAGAGAAGTTTTCGTATTCAAGTTTGTCGAGCCAGTTTCTGGAAAACAAACAGCATTTCTGGGCGGTTGTCCCGTTCCATTACGGCATTTTAGCAGTGACACTGGGGCATTTCATCGCGTTTCTTGTTCCGCGAACAGTACTCGCCTGGAACAGTCATCCGCTACGTTTATACATTTTGGAAATATCAGCTTTGGCATTTGGTTTACTGACACTTATCGGGTTGATTTCCATCGTGATGCGTCGTGGTTCGTTTTCAAAAATTCGTGAAGTGACAACAACCACGGACTGGATTCTTTTTGCCCTGTTGATTGTGCAGACGGTATTCGGGATTTCAATTGCAGTTATCTATCCGTGGGGGTCATCATGGTTTGCAACCGTTCTTTCCCCTTACCTGTGGTCGATCTTTCTGTTGAATCCAGATATTTCCTACCTGGCGGGTTCGCCGTTGTTAGTAAGATCACACATTGTGCTGGCGTTTCTCATTATTGGATTTTTCCCATTCACGCGGTTGGTTCACTTACTCGTGGTACCGAATCCGTATTTATGGCGAAAAGTACAAGTGGTACGCTGGTACGGTAATAAATAGTTTGGTTGATGTCGTAACTCAAGATTTAAGACTTATTTAAGAACACCTGAAGCAATGGAAATTCGCAACAAAGCGACCAGCATTGATCTGTTTTCCCTGAAGACGCCACAGATGCGCGCATTCCACATGTCGTGGTTCGCCTTCTTCCTGTGCTTTTTTGCCTGGTTTGGTATCGCCCCGCTGATGGCAATAGTGAAGGAAGAGCTGGGCCTCTCCAAGACACAGATAGGAAACACAATCATCGCTTCTGTAGCGATTACTATTATTGCCCGGCTAATTATCGGGTGGTTGTGTGATCGAATCGGTCCGCGAATTACTTATACAGGTTTATTGATCGTCGGTTCTATTCCCGTGATGTCGATCGGGTCTGCAAATACGTATGAAAGCTTTTTGCTGTTCCGATTGGGGATAGGTGTTATCGGGGCATCGTTTGTCATTACGCAGTATCACACTTCGGTAATGTTCGCACCTAACTGTGTCGGGACAGCGAATGCGACCTCTGCCGGCTG
>JAJRTM010000338.1 GCA_024278285.1 Planctomycetota bacterium | reverse complement strand
TCCGGTGAAAATCAAACAGCGCTGAATAATTATGGCGAATCCAACATCAAGGGATCAGGAAGAATAATCCCGTGTAAACTTCTGCAACCGCGAGGGCGGCCCAGGGGTTGAGAGGAATTTGATAATGGTACTTGGGAGCGCTGACATCACCAGGGCGGTAGTGCCCCAGAGGATAGACGCATTTTGAAACCGGTTGCATTGCCATTTGGTAGGGTAAACCGAGAAGTTGTATATTGAAACGAGTGATCGAAGCAATCGGTTGAATCAGCGTTTGGCGAGTGTGACCGTAACGCTCCAGATTGGGATCTTCAAAATAGAGTGGATAGCTGTGAACATTCGACGCTTTCCAGGCGTAATCCAAATGAGCGAAATTGCGTGAAAGAGACTTCGCTGAGCCCGGCAGTGATTCAATACCGGGGCATTGCACATTCGCATTGGAAATAAGATTTGAGGAGACCTCTTCGGGAAAACAGAGATGCCTGCCTGGATCTTCGGCACGGAGTTTTTTATCTGGTTCGTAATCGACAAAAGGTGAGATCGATTGAATCGGTTTGATGTCATCATACTCACTACCAAGCCCTTGCGCTTTGAGTTCGTTCTCAATTTCTTCTGGAGTAGCCGAATTGAGATTCGGTACTTCCGGCTTGAAACCGGGTAATTTTATATCAGGAGCAAAAGCAGTATTCACATTCCTTGTTTTAGAAATCTCTTTTGAGTGCGAAACTGGCTGAGGATTGACAAGCGGTAAATCACTCACTTGTTTGGAAGTTGGAAACGGAGCAGGATGAATGCTTGGCAAAGGGAGTTCGATTGCAGCAGCAGATTTCTGACCTTTGGGTAGCTTCCGGCTTCCGCTTATATACTTGGGCAATCTCTTTCGAGAGTTTTTCTTATCGAATTGAAACTGTTCAAAATAAATTGGTCGGTCCGCTGCAAAGGGAGTGACAGCAGGAAGTTGCGACATCTTTTTTTCAGAAGAGGGTGTTGCAGGTAGCTGATCTTGTTGCGACTTTTTCGCAAGTTTCTTTTTCTGGACCGGCTTGGCAATTTCTTCTTGAGAAGAATCTACTGGATGCTCTTTTCTGCTTTCAACACGTTCTCGTCTGGAGTCTCGACGATCTGCGATCCGTTCCCGAATGGTTTTCCATCGTTTTTCTGCAGAGCGGTTGCGCAAACGATCCAACGGACCTTCTTCGGCGCTAATGGCCTGAACCAGAAAAAATGCGCCAAGGCAAATAGATAAAACAGAAACCGCGCCCAGCAGAAATTTACTTGCGCCCCCCCGGCGAGTGTTCTGCGGTGTAGTTTGGTGCTTCTTGTGTAATCGCGATGTCATGCGGATGGTTCTCCCTCACCGTCGCCGCTGATATTTTAATAAATTGCGATTGAGTTCTTAACTGCTCAATCGACTTCACGCCCAGGTATCCCATCCCTGCACGCAAACCTCCAACCAACTGGTAAATAAATTGGCTCAAGTGTCCTTTGTAGGCTACTCTGCCTTCAACCCCCTCGGGCACCATTTTGTTTTGAGATTTTTTCTTCCCGTCCTCTTCTGTCAACGATTGGCGATAACTATCGCTGCTTCCTTTGACCATCGCTCCTAACGATCCCATTCCCCGGTATCGTTTGAAGGAACGTCCCTGATATAAAATCAATTCGCCCGGGCTTTCATCCAGACCAGCCAGTAACCCACCCAGCATCACACTGGATGCCCCCGCGGCTATCGCCTTGGAAATATCCCCGCTGTATCGAATTCCGCCATCGGCGATAATTGGTATCCCCGCCTCTGACGCCGCTTTGGCTGCTTCACTGATCGCGGTCAGTTGAGGCATCCCAACCCCGGAAATAATTCGTGTCGTACAGATCGATCCCGGACCGATCCCCACTTTCACGCAATCGACACCGGCGTCAATCAACGCTTTGGCTCCATCGTAAGTCGCGATGTTGCCCGCAATCACATCGATTGACCATCGATTTTTAATCTCACGAACCGTTTCCATCACATTGACAGAATGTCCGTGGGCACTATCCACAATCAGAACATCAACCCCTTTTTCGAGCAACGCTTCGGTCCGCTGCATGTCATGCACGCCAACCGCTGCCCCAACCCGTAAGCGTCCGCGATCATCTTTCGATGCCCATGGAAACTGCATATTTTTATCGATGTCCCGGATTGTGATTAATCCCTTTAACTGGTATCGGCTATTTACCAGTAAAAGTTTCTCTACTTTATTTTCTCGCAGAATTCTCTCTGCTTCTTTCAAATCTGTTGTCTCAGAAGCAGTCACCAGATTCTCTTTGGTCATCACTTCAGAAATACAAGTTTCTTCAGAATCGAGAAATCGCAGATCCCGGCGCGTTAAAATCCCCTTAAGGTACCCATTTTCCGTGATCGGGATCCCTCCCACATTTCGCTCGTCCATTAGTTGACGTGCTTTGGCCACTGTCACATTGGGGGGCAGCGTGACCGGATCGACAATCACGCCATGCTCACTTCGTTTAACGCGATCGACCTGCAACGCCTGCTGTTCGATCGACATATTCTTATGAATAATGCCCATGCCCCCTTCCTGAGCCATCGCAATCGCCATCTCACTTTCCGTGACGGTATCCATCGGGCTGGAAATGATCGGCGTACTCAGTCTGATGTTTCGCGTTAACTGCGAACTGATATCCACCTCGCCCGGCATCACCTCGCTGTAAGCGGGAACCAAAAGCACGTCATCAAACGTCAGTCCTTCACCAATAATACGATCCTGCATCTGCAAGCCTTTTCAATACTGTTCTACTTAGTGTGGTCCGTTTTACTGTCCATAATCACGTTACGCTATTTTACACTGTTTTTTCATAAATCAAATTGGCCAATTTCACAAGTGTTTCCGGGGGTAACTCTTCGGCTCTGGTGTTTGGTTCGAATTCCATTTCTTGCAGAATCTGATCAATTTCCGCTTTGGGCATTTCTTTGCGGTACATGCCAACCAGAACAGATCGCATCAATTTTCTGCGTTGATGAAACAGGCGTCTTAAAAAATCCTGCAGGAAAGGACGATTGAGAATCAGTTTTTTCGCTTGCGGATTCGGAACCAACTGTATAATTGCAGAGTTCACTTTCGGGCGCGGCCAAAAAACCGAAGGGGGTAATTTTTTAAGCAATTTGACATGCGCCTGTGACTGCAACCAGATGGAAAGCGCCCCGTAGGTGCTTCTTCGCGGCTTGGCCTGCATTCGTAAGCCAAGCTCCAGTTGAATTGTTACGACGATCCGTTCCCAGGGCAGATCGGTGGCTACCAAATTCGAAACAACCGGCGTGGCGATACTGTAAGGCAAATTCGCAATCAATTTGAGCCGTCGCTTCGGGTTGAGCGCGAGTTGTTCTTCGACTAACTCCAGAACTTTTGGCGAAAAATTATTCTTATTCTTCAGGGCATCTGCCTGAAGCAACGTCAAATTTTCGATATGCCCGATTTGCTCGCTCGCCATGCGGTGCATGTTTTTGTCCAGCTCGACAGAAATCACATGCCCGGCTTGCGCAGTCATAAACGCGGTCATTCCACCGGTCCCGGTGCCAACTTCCAGAACAACATCGTTATTGGTCAGATTGGCG
>JAJRTM010000337.1 GCA_024278285.1 Planctomycetota bacterium | reverse complement strand
TTTGCTTCTTCTCCCGTATATGCCTTGCGACTTTACTTTTTGGTATTGTTTCGCAACAGGTACAGGCCGATGAAAAAACAGAGGCTTTGGCGATCTATTTGCCGGACAGCATCAATACCGTCTCTATCGTCAGGCTGAAGAAACCATCAACCGCATCACAAGCCGAGAGTGAGAAATGGGCCAGGATACTCAGAGAGCATTTTGGTGATGAGCGGGTCGGTTTTTTGTCCTGGGGCGAGACACTTCTTATCGGCTCGCTGTTTCATCCTTCGATCCCGGAAGAAGCCTGGGCGACTGGTGTGATGCGATTGCCAAAACAAGTTAGCTTTGGTGAAATTGCTAAATCCCAAAATGCGAGTGTCGATTCTTTATCTGGCGTCCCCGTGGTGAAATCGAAAGCGGGTAACTATCTGGTGAAATTCCCTGCGGAAGTGATCGGTTTATACCGTCCAGGAATACGGCAGGATGCAGCGAACTGGATTGCTACAGCTTCGAAGAAGAAAAACATCACGATTAAGCCTTACTTGCAGCAGGCAATTGCCAAACAGGGGGATGTTGTCTGAGCTCTTAACCTTGCCAATGTTCTCGATCCACAGTTTGTAAAATCGAAAATCGAGAAAGATGAACGATTTGTTAAGCACAAAAAACTGATCTATCGTATTGTCCCGTTGATTTCAGGACTACGAGGGATCACGTTAACTGCAACAACCGATGAGAGGATTGAATGTGAAATTTCCATTGATTTCTCCAGCGACATCAAAACATACAGCAGTGTGATGAAAACACTTTTCCTTTCTGTCCTGGAAGATAGCGGAGCAATGATTGATGAATTCCCCAGCGCAAAGATAAGCACCTCCGGGAATTCGCTGATCCTTCGCAGTCAGCTTTCCGAAGAAAGTTTGCATCGGATTCTTTCTCTGGTAACTCCCATGAGCACTCCTGCAAACTCTTTCTCTTCCAGCGCAGAGCATACAATTAAATCGCCGGTCATCAAAAAGAATAAAGATAAAAAAGCAGCCGGCCCCACCGATAAGCAGCGGGCAACCAAAAAATATTTTGAAGCAGTCAGTAAGAAAATTGCAAACCTGCAAAGAGCCAATCGAAATGCCAAGAATTACAAAAACACGATCGCCTGGCACGAAAACTTTGCTCGAACAATTGAAAGACTTCCAACAAAAAACGTTGAACGAGAATTCCTCGGTTTTGGTCAACGCACAACAGAACGATTCAGAGCATTAGCCTCATCCATTAGAGGGCAGCAAGTGAAAGTTAACTTGAAGGAGCAAACCTTAACTTATCAAACCGATTACGATCCGGGCTGGGCGTCTCTCAACTGGTGGGGCGGAGCTGGTTACCGACCGCCAAACCTGAAAGTGAAAAGCAATCTGGAAGAGGTCCGTAAAGAAATTGCCAAAGAAGAACTAAAAGGATACGAAGAACGAAAAAAAAACTGGCTGCTTCTGATCGCTGACGAAAAGCAAATGAAAAATCAGCTCAAGGACGCGAACTAAGGAGTCATGCGAACAGGTGTGAGCCGTGCGTAATTACCTGCAATACGGTCATGCTTCTCTCAAAGTTTTTGCTGAGAAATACGATCACCATTGCAGAATAGATTGATTTTTGTCACCATACTCAGGTAAGAATTCGCTTGGGTGGAAAGTTACCTAAGTCGTTTCTTGCCTAATGGAGTTGAGTGCTGCTGCATTCTGACTGCCTGATTTAATCAGATTTCTGAACGGCTTGCCTATAAAGAGGTGAGTGCGGTTCTTTTATACGAAATAATTGTTTTGGTAATTGCTCCCGGAAACCAGTTTGACTGGACATGCGGGAACATTATTCCTTTTAGATTCAACCCAGGAAAGGTGTTATTGTTTTTAGAAGCACCGTAATGTAATACAAAATCGGTCTATCGTTTGTCAAAATATGCCTTCTCAACTTGTTTCCTGGTCTGTTCCGGACCGTTATTCCTGAAAATAAAATGCGACATTGACGGATGAGTTCGTCTTGTTTAGCAGGTAATGGGATCGCTGGAAAAGAATCGATCATCGGGATCTGCTTCCACCAATAAGAGGCGTTACTTGTTGAGGGTGCGAAAGTGGTGCCAAGATTTATTATAAATCGTCACTACTATGTATTGAAAAAATTGTCGCGACCGGGTCGTGCCGGGTGATGCTGTTGTAAGAAACCGGGTGAGTCCTTGCTTCTCATATAACGAGGGGCAGCCTTACTGATTTAATCTTTGGGATTCTTGGTGAGTCCCAGTTATTTCAGAGAAGGGCTTGCGACTCTGCTTGTTGAAGCGGATACATTCCCCGTGTTTTGTATGGCCTGTTTCATTCAGCATGAAAATTCAATATCGTGATGAGGCTTCAGACTGGGCAATCGGTAGTGCCATTGTATGAAAACAGCCAGTTGATGCAGGGCTTGAAAAAGTTGCTCTTCCGACTGACTGCGACCACCACGGATTACTTCTAAAACAAACACCTTTCTCATTCAAACATGAGAAAGAGATATTATGAAAAAGGAAATGCTGGTAAATGTTTACCAGCCGGAAGAGAGTCGTATTGCGATTCTTGAAGATGGTGTTCTTGAAGAACTTTATGTTGAACGCAACAGCCAGGAAAGTTTTGTTGGCAACATTTATAAGGGCCGAGTCGTTAATATCGAGTCGAGCATTCAGGCTGCGTTTGTCGATTTTGGTGTAGGGAGTAACGGTTTTCTGCACGTTAGCGATGTCGAAGCAGAGTATTTCAAGCATCTCCCCCCGGTGGAAATTCCTTCCCGACCACCTCGCAGTTCTTCTCGGGGAAATCAAAGTGAGGGAGGCAAAAAGCCTCGTCCGCGGCGACTCAACGAGCGATCCGCTCAGGGAAAACCATCCATCAATGATATATTCAAGCGGGGCGATGAAGTTCTGGTTCAGGTGATCAAAGATGGTATTGGCACCAAAGGGCCTACGCTTTCAACCTACATAAGCATTCCCGGACGTTATCTGGTGCTGATGCCAGCGTTACAGCGTGTCGGAATCAGTCGGAAAATTAT
>JAJRTM010000336.1 GCA_024278285.1 Planctomycetota bacterium | reverse complement strand
AAAACGTAATGGATCTGATGTAGCTTTTGTCATGGTGAACCTCGTTGGCTTGCTTCTTCCGAAGCTTGGGTTGCGGAACCTCCATTGTATCAATGGGTTACGCGGGGTTCACCTCTTTTTATGAATTATTCAGGCTAATAAACCACCCCGTAGTTTGCTCAAGGGGATCAGCAAAGGTGTTGAAAAACATGCTATGCGTATGATATAGTCCCTCTAACCACAACGGTTAGGGGGATTTTTCATTTGAAGAGGAAATCTTCCCATAGAACCGGGCCAAGGGTTCCACTGGAAGTTGATGGGATTCAGGTTAATTTTTGCAAGAACCCTTCATGTGCCAATTACGGCGTTACGGCCAGCACGCAGAAACAACCGCGTGGACCTGGTGCGGCTTCTCGCAATCGGGATCAATATAGGTTATCCAAGGGTAGCAAAAGCATGGTTACTCAATTGGTTTGCCTCTCCTGCTCAGAAATATTCCCTGTTAAAAGTAACTTGGCTATTGTTGAAGAATTAAACCGGATTAGTGAATATCTCGAACCAAGGATCGAAGCCTCCTGTCCAGATGAAGCTTGCATCAATCGTTCCATCGGAATCAGTGCTGGTAAAGCTGCATATCAATCGTTCGGCAAAACCAAGTCAGGGTCGCAGCGCTATCGTTGCAAGATGTGTGGAAAATCATTCTCTGTCGGCAAGTCCACGACCGGGCACAAGCAGCCACACAAGAACAAGCTCATATTCAAACTGCTGATGAATAAGTCTCCATTAAAACGAATATGTGAAGTGGCCGATGTTCGCATGGAAACCATCTACGGAAAGATCGACTTTCTGCACCGCCAATGTATTGCCTTTGCCGCTGACCGGGAACGAAGACTGCTGGAGGGGAAGTCTATCCGCAGGCTATATGTGAGCGTGGATCGCCAAGAGTATGTGGTAAACTGGTCAAGGCGCGAGGATAAGCGAAACGTCAAACTCGCTGCCATTGGTAGCGCAGACAATGAAACCGGATATGTGTTTGGCATGCACCTGAATTATGACCCCTTCCTGGATACCGATGAGGTAGAGGTGAATGCCAATCAGATTGGAGATCAGTCCATGCAGTTCGCCTACCGAAAGTATGCACGGCTTTGGTTGCAGGATGATTATGAAAAAAGCATACAGCGAACACTTGGACGAAAAGGTATATCCACAGGATTAAACGGTTCGATTAAATCCACCTACGACGCGGCAACTAGCAGGGATGATGTCGAGGGGTCAGAGTTACTCTCCGGTACGCGCAGACTGCCAGCAAAGGGCATGCAGGTGCATTCCGACTACACCATGTACGGTCACTTTTTTCATCTACAAAGATTGTTTGGCGGGGCCGAGAAGATACGCTTTTTTCTGGATCAGGATTCTGGAATAAGGGCAGCATGTTTATCCGCTTTCCAGTCAGAGGTTTCTGGACGTAGTTGTGATGCCTTTTATGTACGCACAAACAAGGAATTGACTGTAGATGAAAAGCGCCGGGCCTTGTCCGGTTCCAGGCGAGACTTCAAAGCCGTTCTAAATGTGCATCCGACACTCACTAATAATGAAGTAAAACTAATGTTGATTAAGCAACGAATGGCGACGATGACCGAAATAGGTAAATGGAGGGATTGCTGGCTGGTGCATCCTTTCCCCAGTATGTCTGAGCCGGAGAAAGCCATCTGCTACATGACTGATTACGGTGATTATGATGAAGATCATCAGGCATGGCTTTACAACAAAGCCTCGATGCATGGAATTGACCGATTCTTTATGCAAGTGCGTCGTCGTCTATCCCTGCTAGAACGACCAATATCATCAGCCAGCAGCGCCAGACGGACATGGCATGGCTATAGTCCGTACAACCCGGCTGTAATCGTAAAGTTACTGGATATTTTCAGAGTCTATTATAACTACTGCTTGACCGGACAGGACAAGCAAACTCCGGCAATGAGACTGGGGTTGGCGAAGGGAAAGATAATTGAGGAAGATATAATCTATTATTAAAAGGTATGCGTAACATTTTGTTGATGATCACTTAGATGAATTGAAAAGGAGACACCTTTAAGGGATTATATTGATGTTCTTGCACACCAAGCCTCAACATTCATCCGTGCCTTGAGGACATCTTCTAAGGCAGCCAATGATGAAACTCGGGCCTGCTCACGTTTGCGAATTGTTTCCGCTAAAGAACGCTGCTTTTCCAATGAAAAATTTCCAGTATTCTTATCAATAGGTAAGGTTACCGTAACTTCAGCCTTCATATTCCGAAGGCTGGCTCGATAGACTCGATCAAATCCATATTGCCAACGTGTAGTTAATAGGAACCAATACACATAATCAGGATCTACTTGATCATTAGTGATCTGCAAACGCCCACAGTGATCTGTAGTTGCAAACTCTTCACCCGCAGGAATAAAATTCCAGTCAAAATTGCCATCAATCCCCCATAGCAATGACGATTTATTGAAATCTAATAAGTTTGACCTCTCTATGTTTCCGAGAGGTTTTAATGCGTTTGCACTATAAACAGGAACGCCTGTTTCTTTGAGTTCGGGGACTGTTACTCGCTCACCAATTGATAGTGAGAAAATATCCCTATCGCTTAAACTGACAGTTACCGACGGCTCTGGGATATTTATAACAAAAGCTGCGCGGGTTATTAAACCTTGTGCTTGTCGCACACGCGATTGTGCTGCCTCAACGCGACGAAGTTTCTGGCCTATATATGCCATTTTCGTATAGTCATATTGACCAGTTTTATTCAATGGCAAGCTCACAACAACCTGCAAGGCTGTATTAGGATATATTTTTGTATATTCATTTAACCGACCATCGACACGTCTGCCAACGGCAGCAGCGACGAGCTGAGGTTCCATGACATAACGCAGGTATGTTAAATCAGGTATCACTTCGCCATCGCGGGGAACAAAAACACCACGATCACGATTGGCTGAAAATCGTCCGGTTACTTCTTGGATGCGACCTCCATATCCATTCATGACCCATGTAAGATAACTCCCATTATATTCGAACTCATCAACATATCCGAATTCACTTGCTAGAGAAGCCGAATAAACGGGATACTCTCCGGGGTGGGCGTCAACATAGTCTTTAATAAACTTTGCTTTCCCATTAACTCCGTCGAACAACTCTCCTATTGAGATTTCTGCGTACTTTGTCACTCTAGCTCTCCGTAGAGACCTTCTAGTGCTGTCTTGGCATCACCCACTAGGTCACGAAAAGTGTCCGCATCCACCTCAAAAATCTCATCAACAATGCCAAGCTCCACTTTCTCTTCATGTGACCAATTCCGATCTACAAGCCAGTTACGGAAACCTTCAAAATCAGCCCATTTAACAATTCTACAACGATCATCGGACGATATGTAAGAAGACGGTGACGCTTGGAAAAAGCGGAATTCTTTTTCCATCGTCGTTAAATCATTTTGAGTAATCGTCACTCGCCTAGCATCCCTAGATTCACCGACCTCTGAAACAAGATAAGTGAGTACAGGGTCGGTTTGTGTTCTTGCTTTTGTTTTTTTCCGTAACCCAAGTATGTATGTCTTCTTTGGTGTGGAGTAAAAGGTGCGACTTGGCAGAGCCACTATCGCAAGCACATCGCATTCGTCCTTGATGTAATCGAGAACTGCTTGCTGATTAAGTAAGCCGTCAGGAACAATCACAAAACTTTGCCCGCCTGGTTTTAGATGCTTAACAATCCATTGGATTGCAAGAGACTCTAGCCCTCGCCCTCCATGGGAATAGTAATTACCTAAATTAGCGTCATCGATAGCGCTCTTAATGCTGCCAGAGCCTGGGGTGACATAGGGTGGATTTGTGAGGATCAGGTCGTATTTTTCGTCATCATCAACCCTCTCGAATGTACCAAGATTAGATCGAATTAGGTGAAAAACAGAATTAAATGCTTTGGTCGAGAATTCTTTTAGATATTCATCTGAATGGTATTCAGACAGGAGGTCTGAAAGATATACAAGCATGTTAGCTTTCGCTAAAATGATAGTTCGTTCATCATCCTTTTCATCTGTTCCTTTATCGTATCCTTTGAATATCACTTGAGGATGAATCTTTCCATTCTCTGGTCTAAATTGTTGCATGAGATTGTCGTTTTCGGCAAGCGTTTCCAGGAGAAATCCACCCACGCCGCAAAATGGGTCACAGATACTATCGCCAGCCCGCAAGCTTCCAGCGTTCGACATTCTCACTATTGACTGAATGACATTCCGAGGTGTGAAGTATTGCCCCAAGGATCGAATGCCAGCCTGTTGTCTTAGAAATGTTTCATACAGTCGTGTTTTGAATTGCCGATCAATATATCGAAGCGATCCATTTTCATCGTCATATTTTTGAAATGCTCGAATTACTTCGCCAAACAACCCCGCTTGAGAAAGATTCGGTTTGCCCGCCTCATTAACGAAAATTGTTCCATTGATTACTGTGGTCCCGTCATTACCTCTGGGAAAAAGTTTACGAATACGGTCTCGCGTTATTTTTCCGTAATGATCCAGAGCTTCCTCATCCCCGTCTTCTGCCAGTAGTTGGATGATACGGAAAAATGAATAATTCCCAGTAAGCACCCCGATGTCGCTTAGGAATTTGAAGACAAGAATTTCAACTACGTTATACAGGCACTTCTCAGGTTCTTTGCCAGTATTAATCCAAATTTTTTGCCATACAGATTTTGCCAAACCGCTCGGGTCGATAATGCGCAATTCGTGGAACTGATCATTGTCCTGCGTAAGGCTGTAATCCGCCTTCTCAATGAGGGTGACAATGGCAGTCTCATCCTCTGGGCTTAATGCTTGGCCATCAATCTTCGCTGGGTCTATATGAAAGCGAAGTTTATCGCCATTCTCATCCAGAACAGGTTGTTCTGTAAGTGCATTATACCAGAGGGTCTTTTTTCCATCTGTAATGATAAGCAACTTACACACTGCTCGGGCAATTTCGCTGTAGTGATTTACAACGCCGGGGATCTTTCGTGCGGTGAGTTCTTTAGCCTGAATAATTCATAAAAAGAGGTGAACCCCGCGTAACCCATTGATACAATGGAGGTTCCGCAACCCAAGCTTCGGAAGAAGCAAGCCAACGAGGTTCACCATGACAAAAGCTACATCAGATCCATTACGTTTT
>JAJRTM010000335.1 GCA_024278285.1 Planctomycetota bacterium | reverse complement strand
TTATCTTTTTTTGTCGCATCCTTCAAATAATTCGCTGCCGCCAAAGCTGCTTTTTGCAGGTCGATTCCAGCGAGCGAACGAATGGCCTGCACTCGAACCGACTTCGGATTATTCGAGGAAGCCAGTAATTGAATACTTGCGCTCGCATCGCGTCCTCCCAAATTCGCCAGCGTCTCAATGATGGAGCCGACCAATGCTTTTTGAGCAGGATCTTTCAAACGGTTTTCAAGATCGGCTGACAGCTTGGAAACTTTCCATTCACCAATCAACTTGATGGCCTGTTTTTGAAGTATCGTATCTTTCGTTTTTGTTCCTAAATCGAGAAGCTCTTTTAAGCGAGTTAAATCGCCAGCCGGTTTTATTTTTCGAGTTTGCGAAGTTTGAGAAAGTAGTTCCAAAGCAGCCAGTCGTGTCTGCGCGGAAAAGGCTTTTTCATCCAGCGTTTTTTCAAAAATGTACTGCAAGTCGACCGCATCGCCTCCTTTACAAATGAGAGACAAAACCGTCGGCAATCGCGATTCCGGTAATCGTCCACTTTCGATAAGTCGAATCATCGGAGCAACGCTTGGGCTTTGAGCCAACGCGACCGATGAACCAGGACAGAAAATGGTTACACAAACAGTTACTAAGCAAAACGCAACGAAGGGTCTCAAGTGGAGCATCAATAAATATTCCTGGAAGGTAATGAGAAGATTTGCGAGGCAGGCAGAGTCGTGAACCCCATTTTTTAATCAAATTCTTTCAATCAAATTCGGGAACAACGGCTGATTCATTCATAAGATTCCACCATGCCTCCCGCGATCTCACTGCTGGACAAGCCAGGCAGTGGCACCCAATTTGATAGTGAGCAATCAGCTAAAGCAGAAGTAAGCACCAGCCGAGATAACTGATCTACCGCTATATTACGAAAATCAATCGAGTTCGTCGAGTTGCTTGCGGAGTTGATCGCGTTCTTTGCGGGTCGCATCGAGATCAAACATGAGGTATTTGATGTCGAGCCGCAATTGAGACAGCGCTTCCTGAACGAGAGATAAAATTCGACGCCGACGTCGAATCGATTTAACCATCTTCCCGTAGGGGGCTTCCAGTTCCTTTTGAACCGAAAGAGGCAATTTAGTGATCTCTTTGCCTAATGTAACCAATTCGTCAGGTAATTCGCCTGTCTCGTCGGTAAATCGTGATTTTATATCAGGCATTTCTATCTACTTTCACCATGCCCTCGTCTACCCGTGTCTGGGTAATCGTGGACCGTTTTCAGTGACAAATACATCTAAGGATCTTGGTCGGTTCTGATATTGTCTTGTATTTGTACTATCCGGTAAGATGCCGAGCTTGGAAGAGGCCCAAATCGACACTCTAATTTCACTCAATAACGATACCAATCGCAAGTAGTTGGTTGTTAATTATGAAGATTTGATGAATCATTCACAGAAGGCATGTTCATAAGCTCATGTCTCAGGCCTATTCTAACTGAAATAATCACTACCCTAACCAGCAATGGCATTTATGTCCACGTTCCTTCCTTGCCAGTTCAATGCTTCTGTTCTGCAATGGCGGGAGTGCGCGCGATCAAAACGGGTTCAGATTTTTTGGATACTTTCCTGTCTGTTTGTTGCTGCGGCTTGGAATGGTTCGCTGCTTCAGGCGGAAGATTTTCATGAAAATTTTGATGGGAAGATACATTCCTGCAAGGTCTATTTCGATCATCAGGGAATTAGGCTGAAAACACACGAGCGGAACGAGTCTCTTGCTTTTTCTGGACAAGCGGCTGAGCGTTTTCAGTTTGAGGCCTCTCAGCACGATGTTTCTGTCGTGATCGAATGTGATATTCCCCCAGCGCGGGTCATCGATGATTTGTCGATTTCGATTTCTGTTTCTTCAAACAGGCCGGGCGCACAACTTTTAGCTCGCGTTGTCTTCCCAGGGCAAAAAGAGCCCAATTCTGACAAACCGTTAACGCGTTTCCTCAATGGAAACGTCCTGAAGAAAACAAACGCCTGGCGAGAGTTGCGTTGGGATACCTCCGCCGCGAACATTGCCCGGCATCTTGCCTTGTGGCGAGCTTCCATTAAACCACAGGTGCTTGACCACCGGGAAATGTATATCGATAAAATTTATCTCAAGCAAACGCTCGGCCCGGGAATGACGGAGATTCTTATTGATGAACTGCGGGTCTCACCGATTGTTGTTCCTAAATTTACCGAGCGAATTGAAGACGATTCGGAAAGTACCTGGTGGAAAGTTCCCAAGGTGGAATTTCAACTCGATCAGTTATTGACAGATGGTAAACCGATCTTTCCGGTTGTCATTCCTTATTTGCACGAACCGATTGCGTTGTTTGATCAGCTTGGCGTGAATGTTGTCTGGGTTGATAATTACCAGAATACGAATTTGATTCAACAATTAAATCGTCAAGGAATCTGGACAACGGCCTGGCCTCCCAGTGCGAAATCGGAATCGGGAGAGATTCTCGACGCCGCTTCTGCCAGCCTGCTTCCTTTCGGAAAAGAGACGCAGGGGATTTTGTTCTGGAATCTTGGGATGCAAAATAAACCTGAAATGCACCAGCAGATGCAGCACTGGATCAACCAGGTGAAAACAAGTGATCGTGAACTGAATCGACCAATCTTGGCAGATGTTACCGGCAGCGAGGCGATCTTTTCCCGAGATGTCGAAATGCTTGGAATCAGTAAGCACATCATTCAAACCTCTTATTCGTTTCGTGAATATGCGGATCACCTGCAAAGAAGGATGCGAATTGCTCAGCCGGGAACTTTTGTAATGACCTGGCTGCAAACCGAACCTTCACGCACAACGACCGAATTCCGAGAAGCCTCCAATTACAGCCCGGCAGTTGTTGAACCAGAACAAATTCGCCTGCAAACATACACCGCGCTTTGCGCAGGGTGCAAAGGGATTGGTTATTGGAACTGGACCCCGCTTAACGCAGAAGGCCCTGGCTTGGAAGAACGCCGGTTGGTTTTAGAAGAATTGACGCAGGAACTGGAGTTGCTCGAACCGTTCCTGGCAGGCGGGGAAGTGATTCACCGTTTTGATGTTTCGTTAACCAAAGCCAATAAGTCCTCTACAAGTAATTCGGGACGTTACTCACTCGATCAGGACTCGTTCTCTGTTAAGCAGAAAGAAAATCAGAAAAACAAAGCGATTGAGCCTGACGACGACTCTTCTTTGCAAGCGATGGCCGCGGTTGTTCGTAGTGAACATGGCCAAGTTATTTTGCTTTGTGCAACGGAAGAGAATGCCCAGTTTGTTCCTGGGCAGATGGCGGGAAACGATGTCCGAATAAAAGTGCGTGGCCTTCCGGAATCTGCTTTTCTGTGGGAAATTACAACAACTGGTTTATGGCCGTTAGAAACAAAACGTGTTACCGGATACACCGAAATCCGCTTGCCTCGCTTCAACATGACTGCTGCGCTGATGGTCGCGACGGATCAAAGTATCGCAGAAAAAATGGAACGAAAAATTCGCCAGATGCAGGCACGCAATGCCGAGTTGGCCTTGTTACTGGCGAAAGAAAAATTTGCCCGCGTATTGAAAGTTGATCGACAATTGACCGAACTGGGAGTCGGCCTGCCCGAAGCAACGCACATCCTGGCACAAGCTCGCCGGGCGATTGATCAAGGAAATATCGCGTTCGAAAAACAACAGCACAATCCTGCCCGTAGAAATGCGAAACTTGCTTCCCGATTACTGCGAATATTGCAACGCTCTCATTGGGAGCGAGCCGTCGCGTCGTTATCGTCGCCAACTTCGACCCCTCATACCATCTGCTTTCAAACACTTCCCGATTTCTGGAAGCTGGTTCAACAACTGGGCGGCGAATTCGAGGAAATTTCGTTGCTGCGTTCCGGTCAGTTTGAAGACCGCGACGCGATGAAAGTGGAAGGTTGGAAACGTGATGTATCAGCTTCTAAAGATATCCTCGTTTACGATGCACTCGACCCGAACAATCCTTTTCAGGGGGAATACTGTTTACGAGCCGCTTCGATTCCCGCCCAGGGGAAACAGGGAATCACTTTGAATGAACCAGCCATTACTTATGCTTCACCTCTGTTTTCGCCCAAGCTGGGCGACCTGTTACATATCAGCGGCTCGGTTCGCATTCCACGCCCCATTCAGGGAAGCCTTGAAGGTTTCCGTATTTACGATACTCACTTTGGTCACGCAGCCTGTTTGCATTGGACCAAAGCTTCAGACTGGCAGTCGTTCGAACTGATTCGTCCGATCTGGAAGCAGGAGGATATCCAAATCATCATGGAACTGAATGGCCTGGGGGATGTTGCCATTGATGACCTCAAAGTCAAAATTATCCGCTTCAAAAACCCGGATGTTCTTCGTCAAGCAAGCGGCGAGCAAAGCGAGAATCCTGCAAGTGCGACAAAATCGCGCCCAAACGCCTTGGAATTTTTGAACCGATTGCTAAAGTAAACCGAAGCACTGTTTTGTCGATCAAATCAGGGGAGCCGTAGTGCATTAATGTTTTTTGATAGCTCCTTGACAAAAGGTGGTGACCAGTAGAATCCACCTGTTTTTGAAACCTTTAGAACTCTCGTGAGAGTGTGGAACTGAAATTATGCCTATCGCAACACCAGCTCAATACGCAGCAATGCTCGATGCCGCCCAAAAAGGGGATTACGCTTACCCGGCGATCAATATCTCTTCACTCGTTACTCTGAACGCCGCCTTGAAGGGCTTTGCAGACAAAAAATCGGATGGCATTATTCAGGTCTCTCTTGGCGGTGGCAAATTTGCTTCCGGGATTAATGTTGGTTGTTCGGTTGAAGGAGCCATCGTTCTGGCAGAAGCGGCTCATCGGCTTGCGAAAAAGTATGACATTCTTATCGCGCTGCATACTGATCATTGTCAACCAGATAAAGTCAATGGTTTTCTCAAGCCACTCATCGCAGAAACAGCCAAGTGGCGGGCAGAGGGAAAAGGGAATCTGTTTCAGTCTCACATGCTCGATGCTTCCGAATTGCCTCTCGATGAAAACATGAAACTATCAGAAGAGTTGCTCAAACTTTGTGCAGAAAACGAGATCATTCTTGAAGTGGAAGCAGGCGTAGTCGGCGGTGAAGAAGACGGCATCGATAACTCCGATCAACCGGCAGAAAAACTTTACACTTCTCCTGAAGATATGGTACAGGTTCACGAAAGTTTGAGCCCACTTGGTCGCTATATGTTTGCAGCCACTTTCGGCAACGTCCACGGTTCTTACAAGCCAGGACATGTGAAACTGCGACCAGAAATTCTGAAAGAAGGCCAGGACGCCGTGATTGCAAAACATGGCGAAGAAGCTCGTTTTGATCTCGTCTTCCATGGCGGTTCCGGCACACCAACCGAACAGATTCGCGAAACACTTTCTTACGGCGTTGTCAAAATGAATATCGATACCGATACGCAATACGCCTTCACCCGCCCGATTGCAGCTCACATGTTTCAGAACTACGATGGCGTTCTGAAAATCGATGGCGAAATCGGCAACAAAAAACAGTACGACCCTCGCGCTTACCTCAAAGCTGGCGAACAAGGCGTAGCCACCCGACTGGG
Organism: Planctomycetota bacterium; assembly: GCA_024278285.1. Taxonomy (GTDB): domain Bacteria; phylum Planctomycetota; class Planctomycetia; order Planctomycetales; family Planctomycetaceae; genus Rubinisphaera. The sequence goes on along the minus strand of JAJRTM010000335.1, from coordinate 1,146 downwards.
AGAAGCCTGCGACGACTTACTCTCCACAGGAAAAACAATCTGCGGCACCGTTTAATCGCAAGCAACTATTAGCAACATTTATACAGAAGATGGACTTTTTGAGTCTGTCTTCTGTTTTTTATTGGCTGTGTTCTTTTGACATCGGAATCGTCCTGAATCGCTCGGAGCCACTGCTGAATCGCCTGGCAGTGCGAATCACGATTGAATCCATCTTTTATGTTTAAGAAATTGAAATCTCTGTATGAAATAATGTTATCCTGGATAAGAATAATGCTGTTTCGTTCTGTTGAAAGAGTCGCCCATTCGTTAAAACAACAATTTACCTGACTCTACCGGATTCTATGTGCCGGTTTGAGTGAGTAATAATCGCTTTGCATCAAGCTAGCAATTACTGTCGAGTTTTACTGTTTTTTTTTGGCTGAAGGCCTCTTTTACCATAGCCTGGGGCATCGCCCCAGGAAGAGATCAAAATAAGCCTCTTTGGCTGAAAGCCATAAACAAAAGCATTGAATATGGCTTTCAGCCAATGAGTGAATCTGATCCTTTTTCCTGGGGCGATGCCCCAGGCTATGATGAGATTGGCCTTCAGCCAATAAAAAGCGGCTTGAAATTACTGGCACATAGAATCCGGTAGAGTCAGCAATTTACATAAGCAATAATTAAAAACCAAGATAGTAGATTCTAAGAACAATATGAAGGTTGTCATCACGCTGTGCACTTATAATGAATCTGAAAATCTGCCTCGCATGCTCAAGGAACTCCGGACCATTCTTCCCGATGGAGATATTCTTGTTATCGATGACGATTCTCCAGATGGAACCGGGAAGATAGCCGATGAGTTGGCAGCAGCCGATGCGCACATTCAGGTTTTGCATCGAAAAGGAGAGCGAGGCCTGGGGTCTGCAACATTGAAAGCATTTCAGGTGTCGCTGGAAGGAGACTACGATTTGCTGGTCAATCTGGATGCCGACTTCAGCCATCCTCCCCGTTATATCCCGGAATTAATCGAAGCATTACAGGCATCACAAGCAGATGTTGCAGTTGGCTCCCGATATGTTCCAGGAGGGAAGATCATTGGCTGGCCGTTGAAAAGGCATCTGATGAGCCGGTGTATCAATATCTGGTCAAGATTATTCCTCGGGCTGA
>JAJRTM010000334.1 GCA_024278285.1 Planctomycetota bacterium | reverse complement strand
GAACTTCAAATAATTCAAAATCACAACTGTTCGGAATCACGTGTACCTTCTCGGGATTAATTCCCTGCGAAAGAACACCATCACGCATGCCTGGCGCAAGGGCAATAATCTCGCTCGAGTTTCGATAAATCCATCTTTCTAACTCTCTTGCCGCCATGCGAATCAGTCGGTTTTTTAAGACCCCCATTGCAATAGGTACCGCTGGCCATAAATCTCGAACCTCAAACACAAGCGGAACCTTGCTTCGCTTACTGGCGTAAACACCGGGAATCCCAACTGTTAAAGGAGTGCTTGATGCAAAAATAACATCTCCATCCAATGACGTTGCTTTTCTGCATGCTTTTCTGGCAAAGTGTGAAAAAGATTTCAATCGTTGAAAGATACTTAACTGATTATTGTATTGACACGGAAGCCAGTGAACATGAATTCCCGCTTCAACTGTTTCCTGCCATGCTGAATCTGTAGGTGAGGACTGTTCTCGATTGGATGTCACCATGTGAACTTCATGACCGGAAGCAACAAGGCGACGAGCCATCTCAAAAGACCTGGTCCCTCCCGACATCTCAGGGGTATTGAAATATTGATGAATATAGATGATGCGCATCATGCACTCCTTTTATATTGATGCTTATTGTTATTCCACTCTGGTAAAGAAAAGCCAAGAATATCTTCTAACTCTCGATTTGATTCCAGATAGAGATCATTGATATAGTCGATTGCATCAGGCGCAAATTCGATTTTTGAATTATTGCCATTCAGCTTTTTATATAAGTCAGTAATACGAGTTGCTCTAAGATAAGGGAGCGCAGAAGGAAGATACTGAGAGACAAGACGATAAGCATGAATTCTAAACTGTTCAAGAATAGCACTTCGTGGAATATACCCTGCCCCAACAACTTTCTCAGAAGCGGAGTAATTGAAGTCTGTATTAACTCCCAAATGATCATATATTTCAGCCAGACCATTGGAAGGATCTGAAACAATCCTTTCATAGACACAAATATGAACAGATTCTCTTCCAAATAGATCAATATACTTATGAAGTCCATCTGCATAATGACCATTGAGAATTAAGCCTGGGTATATCTCAGTCGCGCCCACAAGATCATTTTTAGTTACATTGCCAGACTGCGGCACTTTTAACAATCCGCGACGGATACAATGGCGAAGATGAGAGCGGAGCCGATTGACTGGGTTGCGAACAATGCAAAGAATTTTAATCGGCCCGAGCAGATCGAACATGCGCTGTGGGGCAGTTTCTGAAGTCAGATAATCCGGGGTAAATTCACCACAAGAGGGATACTTTTCAGCATTGTTAAAATGCGATAGATACCACTGGGAAGGCTCGCTAAAGTTACTGTTTGGAGTAAAATCCTGAGTTTTCTCGTTAAAATACTTGATTTCTTTTTTTGGATGAACATAAATATCAGGATGCTGAGCCAGGCAACTTGCCAGCCAGGTAGAGGCACATTTTTGTCCGCCGATACCAATGAATGTGGGGTTAACCATTATCTATTTCCTTTCATAGTCGTAACTTAACATCGGCACAAGAATGAATACCATTCTGCTATCGAACAGGTCACCACTGAAATTTGATGCAACAAATATTCCAACCCATAAGCTGACCATCATGGGGTTAACAAAACGTAATCGATGAAGGCAGGTATAGGCAGACACTGACAGTGCGATAAGAAATAATGAAATCCCGACCAGGCCTGTTTCACAATAGATTTCGAGGAATATATTATGTGGATAAATTCCTTGTAGATATCGAAATGAATTTAATCCATTTCCAAAAATCATATGCTCGTTCCCGTAATCCAGGGCGGCTTCAAATAAATAGTCTCTTCCTGCAAGATGTCTATTTTCAAATGTTGTATGAATGATCCGCTCGGTAAATGTTTCTACAACGGAAGCTCCCATCTCGGTTGTCTCTAAAAATACGAGAGCAATACATCCTAGCATCACGACGACGAAAAATCGTTTTGAAAGTGAGGTCCTCAACAACGTAAAAAATACCATGAGAGAGGCTGCTTGCGATAGCAATGCGCCGCGTGAACCAGAGAGGACAACAAGCAATCCTCCCAGAAGAGATAAGCCAACAAGACTTAACTTCATCAATATATTGTTCTTCCTCTCGATGAGTAGATAAAAAGAACAGATCGTTAGATACAGCATTAGTCTGCCGAACACATTGGGGCCACCACCTAAAAGTCCGCCGGTACGGATCTGGCCTGGCGATAATATTCCCATGATCGCCATCGGAACAGTAACCGCCAGGCAACCAACGCAAAACCCCATTACAAGATATTTCATTCTGAATAGTTGCCCATAACTAAATATTAAAGCTTGAAATAAGCAGACAAGCAATAATTCATAGGCCTTATCCCTGGCGAGCATCTCGCCTGGTGACCATGTACTACTCAAAAGAAGATAACCCCAGAAAATCAGCCAGAAATAAAAGGACTTTGAATAGACAGGACTGATTTGAGGCCTTCGGTAGCTTCGTGATCCAATGTAAGGAAGAAGAATGAAGAAGAGCAGTGAGGATACAAACAGCATCCATAATCGTGGCTCATAGAGGATACTTGGCGTGGACGCATTATTCGCTACACGAGCAGGGGTCCATCTTCCAACCAGCGCAAAACCGGCGAGCGCAATCCCCATCACATGCTCAAACCGAAGGCTTTCCTTCTTCGTTGAAACTGTTTGCTGAATCGGCATCCTTGCTTTTGCACATGTACTCATACTGAGCTGTCTAGTCGTTCCGTTTTAGAAGATTTTAACCAGTTACGAAAACTACTGAATCGATTGTCCGGAATTAAACCTGCAAAGATAATTGAAATCAAAAGGACGCATCCAATTGATCGCACTATTGAATAGATTCCTAGAATAGTGTTCCCGCTATTTCCCATGTTAGCTGCGATGATAAATGTTATCCCTGGAATGATGCACGCACAGGCGACGCACATCAGCCTGGTTCTTTGAATGTTCAGGAAATCGTAGGCGGGTGAGACCGTTCGGTAGCATACCTGTGCTACCACATAGGGAAAAGTTATCATAACGATGGGCAGTACCTGGTAAATGACATCTCCCAACCAAATACTTAGTATCTCTTTCGACAAGTTCAAAAGACAAACATACAAAGTGATGCAAACACCAACGGTAATGATGAACAACAAGGTTTTTTTAAGAAATTCTTTTTTATTTGCTCGATTAATTTTGGCGATGGAACTTAAATATAACTTAGCCATCGTGGCCCCAATCATGCTGGCAGGCGAGGCAAGGACGCGGTAGCAAATTGCAAATAGTCCTGCAAATTGCGGTCCAAGCAACAGCGGAACCAATAAGCCTGGCATCTCATTACCGAAACGCGCCAGCGAAGCCGAAGGCATTGTGTAAATGATAAATTTCCGCTTCAGGCTCAATACATGAATACTTTCTTGCAAGCCTGTTGGGGAGCATATTATTTTCACCCCTTTTCTGAAATTATTTCTTAACATACCAGCTATTGCCCCACTGAGATGACCAACAGCAAACCCTATGATTAACCCATTAACTCCCAACGAATTATCTGCTAACTGAAGTTGAGCAGTGAAAGTAACGAGCGTGGCCAGTAATTTGTGAAACGCGAATTGACGAAATGAGTTGTTTCGCATTTGCATGGCAACAACAACCGTTTCCACGTTCACAGCGAAAATTGATATCGAAATAAACATGACGCTCAGCAATACATGAGGTGCGAAATAGGCGGGAAAAACCCATGGTTGAATGACGCTAAGCAGCGGGATGATGAGAGCTGCAATAAGCACGCCGCACATAATCGCGATCGCCTGTAAATGGCTCGCAGTGCGATCATTTTTTTCAAGTGCAATCGCAGTATCAAGCCCCATCGCAACCAATGTTGCCATGATGCCACATAAAGAGACCGCAAAAAAGTACTCACCAATTTCCGCAATTGTATAGAAATGCAAGATGAAGGGGAGTGCAAGTAGCCCGGCAATAGGGTTACACATTTGCCCCAGCATGATGTAGATTAAATTCTTTCCCATAGCTAAATAATTGCTTTATGAAAGGTTCCTGATAGATGCCAGTAACCTCATTTGCTTAATGGAGAGGCCTTTTCTATATTGCGGAACCAATAGTTCAACAGGCTTCATTGATTTGTTGAGTGACTCGATTAATTGCATCTCAGGCTTTTAGGACATGTTGACTGTTAGCTATGTTCTTGGTTGCATTTCGAGTATCCAGAATCATGGTGGAATGCTTAACAATGAATTCGTAGTCGTAGGCAGTGTGGTCTGTAGCAATGAGAACGCAATCTTGAGCAGCCAGCGTTTCTGCTGTCAGTTCAACGCTTTCCATGGCTGGCAGGTCGTGGTGCCTCATCTTGGGCAAGCTTGGAATGTGAGGGTCATTGTAGGAAAGATCAGCTCCACGGCTTAAAAGTTCTTCCATCAAAGTAAATGAAGGACTTTCGCGAGGATCATCGACATCTTTTTTGTAGGCAACACCCAAGATAAGAATTTTACTTCCTTTAATAGGTTTGCATTGTTCGTTAAGAAATTCTGCCAGCCGGGTGATGACATATTCAGGCATCGAGGAATTAACTTCCCCTGCCAGTTCAATAAACCGTGTCGTCAACCCCTGTTTGCGTGCCAGCCAAGTTAAGTAAAAAGGGTCAATCGGAATACAATGTCCCCCTAAACCTGGTCCCGGATAGAAAGCCTGGAAACCGAACGGTTTTGTCTTAGCTGCATCAATGACTTCCCAGACATCGATCCCCATGCGATCAAAAAGCATTTTAAGTTCGTTGACCAGTGCAATGTTAACCGCTCGGTATGTGTTCTCTAATATTTTACAGGCTTCAGCAACTTCGCAGCTTGAAACCGGAATGACTTTGACGATTGCCTGGGAATAAAGTGCAACGGCAAGGTCCAGGCTGATTGGGTCGTATCCGCCGACCACCTTGGGAATACCAGCCGCAGTAAAATCAACATTTCCCGGATCTTCTCGTTCCGGACTGTAGGCTAGAAAAAAATCTTCCCCTACTTTCAACCCGGATTCTTCAAGAATCGGCAGCATGACATCTCGTGTTGTCGTCGGGTAAGTCGTGCTTTCCAGGATGACTAACTGACCGGGACGCAAAACCTTCGCAATCGAACGAGTCGTCTGTTCCACATAAGATAAATCGGGATCACGGGAGTCGCTTAATGGAGTCGGCACACAAATCAGAAGGACATCTGGCTCTGCAAGGCGGGAAAGGTCGCAAGTTGCCTCAAACTGCCCCTCTTTTCGCCAGTTGGTCACTTCTTCATCACTGATATGCTTGATGTAGCTTCGCCCTTGATTGAGAGATTCAACCTTTGCTGCATCAACATCAAACCCAAGAGCTTTGTATTTTTTATGGTAAAAAGCACTGATTAAAGGGAGCCCCACATACCCCAGGCCGATCACGCCAATCAGGCATTCTCTGTCAAGAACTTTTTGCTTCCACTGAGCCTGTATCGCCATTTATCTGTTACTCGCTCCTAATCGCCACCTGGCCAAGGCTGATGGCAAATGCTTTTAATCGTATCATCAATAACCGCAGGGATATACACACAGAATCACTGCTCGGTGTAGTAAGTCACCAGTATTTTTTGCGTATCGTATTCGATGCAGTGAAAGTGAGGCAATACGGATTAAGAGATGGACTTTAAGGAGGGCAGAACGCTAGATGTGATCTGGGGCCTGTTTAGACGTAACTCTAATCAATCACGGGGGATACAAGGATGCAATTGTCTGATCAGGAATTGGAGAAAATCAAAAAACTCGCTCGGCAGTGGGGAGAAATTATCAGCGAAGAAGCCTACGGGCCAGAAAACCAGGCTTATCACTGGGCAAACCAGAAATGATGGTTTCCAGATTTTGTGCCGATTATTGACTTCGTTCACGTTGTCGAATATGTCCATCAGACTGCCAAGGCGATTACTGAAACGGAGCCTGAAATTTGGGATCATTATGTGAAGTGGTCGATCCTTTGCTGGCAGGACAGCTTCCAGCAGGCATTTGTTGCTGGCGGTGAGTGCGTCGAAGCAATCGACATTTCTGAACCGTCGGCTCCGGTTTCCATCGCTCAGTATCGAGGAGGCAAACTGTTTCCAACTCGCAGACTTTTACTGAATGGGCAGCCAAGATTCGATAATGCACATGATCTTATTTACCGGGATGGTTACCTCTATGTGACCGCTCAAAATGATAATCAGTTTGGAGTTATTAAAATCAATAATCAGCGAATCATTAAACTGGCTGAACAGACAAAGTAATACTTCCGCAGCGATACAGAGTTTGCTGACTCTACCGGATTCTGTGTGCCGGTTTGAGTGAGCAATAATCGCTTTGCATCAAGCGAGCAATTATTGTCGATTTTTACTATTTGTTTGGCTGAAGGCCTCTTTTACCATAGCCTGGGGCATCGCCCCAGGAAGAGATCAAAATAAGCCCCTTTGGCTGAAAGCCATAAACAAAAGCATTGAATATGGCTTTCAGCCAATGAGTGAATCTGATCCTTTTTCCTGGGGCGATGCCCCAGGCTATGATGAGATTGGCCTTCAGCCAAAAAAAACGGCTTAAAATTACTGGCACATAGAATCCGGTAGAGTCAGAGAGTTTGTTATACCGTTCGATGGTCGATTTTATATCACGATGCTCTAAGCTTTTTTTGCTGGTACGTGAGAAATAATTCACACGACGGATCCTGCCCCGGTTTATACTTCGGCGGTGACCACTTTTTTCTCTGCGGTTTGTGCAAGTCTTCTTGCCTGAGCGGCGCAGGTATCGAGCAGCATTTTGATCTCGGTTCGCCAACTCGTTTCACTCGGCGTAAATTCCCAGTGCAAAATCACCGCACAGCTTTGATGTACCAATTCGAACCCGCCTTCGGATTGACTGACGGTTCTAATTGGGTACGTCCAGATTCCCGCTGGCTGTGATGTTTCCAGCGACGCATCCAGCCCCAGCCATTCATCCACTAAACCGATTCGCGAATGATCTTCAAGATTATGTTCGGTGCCAAGATGCCCCATCGGCGTTCCTTCGTCGCCATAATAAAAACGGTCTTCTGCATCAGAAGCCATCGCTGCGAAGTTGAACTCAACCGCAAAATGAATCGGCTCGCCCGGAATTAAATCTTCCAGACTGTAAGTGATATCAAGCTGCGACGGCGAACTTGTTTCGAGCTTAATTGATTTCGTCAGCTTCGGCGTCTGATTTCCCCAACGGCACCTTCGGGAGAAAACGACTTCTGCACTGCCTGGCGTTCGTTTCAATGTTGTTTGAAAGACAGCAAACTCCGCTTCTCCGTTAATACCCCGCCCGGCTTGAAAATCTTCTTTCGATAAACCGACCGACAGAAAATGATCGACCAGGCTTTTGCGAGGCCAACTGTCGTATTGAAGTTGCAGGTGCAAATCTTCCTGCTTGAAGACGATTTCATCGGAAACAGAAGCCGTTTCGTTATGCCCGTCGTTTTCACCAGACGCATGCGCGAGGATCGTTTCATGATAAGGCTCTGCCCGGCGATTCAATGTTGCCAGAATATTCACACGCGAACCACGTACATCCAGTTCGTAAAGATGTCCCCCTTTTGCAGGCGAAAAGTACGCGGCGAGTTGGTCCCCAGCCAATCGAACTTCCTGACGGGCATCGAGATTGTAATCAGCCGTTGCGACTTCGACCCAGCGAGAATCGATCCGCTGAATTTGTTCGATCAGCGTATCGGCTTCGATCAAATGATGATAAATCGCATTTCGCAAATGAGGCAGATACAACCCGCCAAACGCTCCGTGCCAGTAAGGGCAGTTGCATTGCCCACGATACAAATGGTCTCTCGCTTCATTAAGAATCGCGATGTGAGCCGGTTCCAACTCCTGCCGCGATAGCTCTTCGAGACGGTCACTCACTTCGCGCATCCTGCAATACATTTCGTGACTCTCCGGATACTTCACCAGAAAGTTTCGCCAGAATCCGCCTCGTAATCTCTTTTGAACCTCGGGCCAATCGGGGTCATCCGCATGTTTCCGGTTGAGCCGAATCAGTTCGAGTTGTCGTTCGGTAGGCAATGCCCACTGCGTCATTTCCCGATAACTGCAATCAGGTAAATAACATCGCCCTAACGGAGAAACTTCTTCAACCGCTTGCTCAAACGTAACAACACGAATCCAATCTTGATTGTCGCTTAACAGTTGGAAAAATCGTTTGAGCCAGCCATCTTCGTAAACATGTTTTTTTGAACCGGGCCACGTGCCGAACTTTTCGCCATCATCACCGAACGCAACCACCGCTTCGGGCTGTTTCTGATTCACTTCCCGCAGCCAGTCAATCGTCTCTTGCGGCTCTGCGAACGGAATCGTATATCGCAATTTTTCGCTGATCGGAAAAACAGAAAGCATTTTTCCATCGTCTTCGGTGACAAAATAACCGTACAATTCTTCGTCACCAAACCCCGCGTTTTTGAAATGGAAATCATCCAGAACCGTATATTCCAGCCCGGCTGAAACGACATCGCGAGTAAATGATTGTTCCCAGACACGTTCCGGCACCCACATGCCACGCGGCCGTTTTCCGAACAGATTCCCCAGATGCTCCCGATACGCCCGCATCTGCCCGACACGATCACGCGGCGGAATGCTCGCTAAAATCGGCTCGTAAAACGGTCCGCCCAACAGTTCCAATTGCCCGTTTTGAACGAGCCGCCCCAGCCGTTCGATATATTCTGGGTGAGCCTTTTCAATCCAATCGAGCAGCGATCCCGAATTATGCAGCGAAATTCGTACCGCAGGGAATTGCTCCAGCACATCGAGAAACGGCTGGTAACTATCCTGATAGGCGTTCTCGAAAACGTCATCAAAATTGCCCACCGGCTGATGATTATGGACGGCGATAATTAAACGAATCTGCTGGGTCATCAAAAAACT
>JAJRTM010000027.1 GCA_024278285.1 Planctomycetota bacterium | reverse complement strand
TGCCGCTCACTCAGATTTTCTCGTAAATTGAATATCGAAACTCTCATGAAAAAAAATGCCTTCTTCACTTTAATGATCTCTGCTGTATCTACCGGAAAGCTTCTGGCACACCCGGGGCATGGGAATCCGCAGGTGGCTGATCCCACGCTGCATTATCTGATCGAGCCGTACCACTATTTGCCCGTGTTGGTGGGGGGATTTCTTGTTGCGACCGCTGTTTATTATTGGCGATGTTCGCGGTCTCAGGATCGATAACGTAGACGCATCAACGGTTTCTTACGCTATTGTTTAGGTGAGAAATAGCAAAATCGGTCTCGGCAGGATAGATGTTTTCTTCATCGGATGGTACAAACGATGGCTGTATCGCGGTGGAGTTTCGAGGTTATTTTATTGCAATAGAGGAGTTGGTTTGATGGGGATGGCAATTACGGGTTTGTTTGCACGTCAGATTTTGGATAGCCGGGGAAATCCAACGGTCGAGGTGGATGTCGAACTGGAAGATGGCACAATCGGACGGTCGGCTGTTCCCAGTGGTGCGAGTACCGGAACACACGAAGCCTGCGAACTTCGAGATGGTGATAAATCTGTCTATCTTGGCAAGTCTGTTTTGAATGCGGTTCAAAATGTGAATGGCGAAATTGCAGATCTTCTGTATGATATGGATGTGACTGACCAGGTTGCGATTGATCAGGCGATGATTGCCTGTGACGGAACCGAAAACAAATCACGTCTTGGTGCGAACGCAATTCTTGCCTGCTCGATGGCGGCTGCCCACGCGGCTGCCCGCTCTTGCGATCTCCCATTGTTCCGCTACCTGGGTGGTCCAACCGCAACGTGCCTACCGGCTCCGATGATGAACATTATCAACGGCGGCGAACACGCCAACAACGGGATCAGCATTCAGGAATTCATGATCATGCCTCTCGGATTCAGTAGCTTCCGGGATGCTCTGCGATGCGGTGCGGAAACTTTCCACGCATTGAAAAAAGTTCTCGCCGACAAAGGGATGAGCACCGCAGTCGGTGATGAAGGCGGATTCGCACCTGATTTACCGAACTCGCAGGAAGCGATTGAAATCATTCTGACAGCCATCGAAAAAGCAGGTTACCAGCCGGGCGAGCAAGTGAAAATTGCTCTTGATTGTGCAGCGAGTGAATTTTACGATGCCGAGAAGAAAGTCTACACGATGGAAGGTTCCACGTACGACTCTTCCGCCTATTCGGAATTGCTCGCCAGTTGGGCAGATAAGTATCCGATCTGCTCGATTGAAGATGGACTCGACGAAGACGACTGGGACGGTTGGAAACAATTGACCGACGCACTCGAAGGGAAATGCCAGCTCGTCGGTGACGATCTGTTTGTGACCAACTGCAAACGATTGCAAAACGGGATCGATCAGGGAATCGCCAACAGTATTCTGATTAAAGTGAATCAGATCGGTACGTTGACCGAAACCGTCGAAGCCGTCAACCTGGCTTACCGCAATAAATACACCGCAGTGATGAGTCATCGTTCCGGCGAAACCGAAGATACGACCATTGCAGATTTAGCCGTTGCACTGGGGACCGGTCAAATTAAAACCGGGTCTGCCAGCCGAACAGATCGCATTTGCAAATACAATCAGTTACTGCGTATCGAAGAAATTCTGGGCGACACCGCCACCTACGGCGGCACGATTTCGTAGTGTTGTAGGGTCTGCTGTGCAGACCAGAATGTAAACTTGATTTCCTATATCACTCGATGGTCCGCACAGCGGACCCTACGTGAGTTTTTCATGCTTGCCAAACGAATTATTCCTTGCCTTGATGTTCACGATGGGCGCGTCGTGAAGGGTGTCAACTTTCTGAATTTGCGTGATGCAGGCGACCCGGTCGAAATTGCATCTCGCTATGAAAGAGAAGGAGCAGACGAACTCGTCTTTCTCGATATCACCGCGTCGCATGAAAAAAGAGAAATTATTCTTGATGTCGTGAAGCGAACTTCGGAAGTGATCTTCATGCCGCTCACCGTGGGCGGAGGTATTCGAACGGTCGATGATATCCGCACATTGTTGGAATCGGGCTGCGATAAAGTTTCGATCAATACAGCCGCGGTGAAGGATCCGGAATTCGTTAAGCAGGCCGCACTACGATTTGGCAGCCAGTGCATTGTGGTGAATATCGATCCGAAACGAATCCAGAAAAACGGCAAAGAATTCTGGGACGTTCACATCAACGGCGGCAGAATCCCAACCGGACTGCAAGTTGTTGAGTGGGCAAAAAGAATTGAAGAACTTGGTGCCGGAGAAATCGTGCTGACTTCAATGGACGCCGACGGCACGAAGGATGGGTTCGATATCGAAATCACTTCCGCGGTCGCAGATGCAGTTGGTATTCCCGTTGTCGCCAGCGGCGGTTGTGGTTCTCCCGAGCACATGTACGAAGCAGTCACCGCAGGCAAAGCCGACGCAGCACTCGCAGCCAGCATCTTCCATTACGGCGAATACACCATCAACGAAACCAAACAATACCTCGCAAAAAAAGGCGTCACCGTTCGCCTTGTCGAACAGCAACATATATAACTGTAGGATGTGATGAAACCTTGTGGGTTTCATCAATGGCTGCGCGTAGTTCGATAACAAGTTATGCGCCGAAGAACTTTTTCGAGAATAATATGTCACTAGACTGGCGGGATACGCTCAAGACGCTGCTTCCGCATTTTCAATCTAAAGCGGTTAGTTCAAGTGGTATCCATCACTTGATGGTGGAAGTTACTGATAGTGAGCGAGGCAGAATGTCCGGCCCTCCTTGGTTCGACGGCTTTTCTGGCAATCCCCGTATTGTCGATGGCGAATTAAAATACCGACGATGGGATTGTTCGCGATTTACCGGATTGCCCGGTATACCACCTGGATTTCGGGAGCCAACACCCAGCGAGACATTTGGCGAGTCCGACCAAGTGATACGCGATCAAAAAGGTTTTGTTCGTGCTGTTCCAGTTCCGATGAAACTGCGGCAAAGCTATTTTTGTGGGGGACAATCTGAAGTGGTCACGGAATTCGAGTCGTTGGCCAACATGGCTGCACTCGCGTTACTGGATGCAAACGATTTGACGGAACATTTTTTAGCGTCTGAACTATGCGATCTATTTCGAAAACCGCACGGGGTCGTGCGTTATATATTTGGAGAAGTCTCAAAAGTTCCTCGTCAGCCTGTCGCAAAGGGTTGGACCTGCGGAATCTTACAGTATGAGAATGGCGTATTAATCGATGTTCCGATCAGTGAAACAACCCCTGACTCAACACATTGGATGTTGTTGCTACATCGACTTGGGTGGAAAAAGCCAGTAGGTAGCCCATTAACGGCTTATCGCGCATGCTGGGAAGGCAATACCGAAGTTGCATATGATATGCTTGGCCTAGATTGGTCCAATTACCCGGACTCGTTCGCGGAAAAGTTCGCAAATATCCCTCAAACATCGTATTATTCGGTACTAGGATCGCAAGACGCTCCTATAGATGTGAATCTCGCGTCTGTATTTGCGATCCAATTATTGACCACTGATATGACTTCAAGTCAAGCTGTCACCTCGATTGGAAAGCCGGGCATCGATTACTCCGCTGAGTCATGGAATCGTCTTGAATGCCCTCCCATCAAATCGATTTGTAAACAGGAATTGAAAAAGGACCAGTTACCTCAAATTGGAATTCTCGTTGCAACAGAAGTTGAAAGACAATCCGTGCTTAAGCGGCTTAATCCACCGCAAAAAAGACGTTCGGTCCTGCGGGTGCTTGAAGGTAATAATACTTACTTTGTCGGACGCTTGGATACGATCAACGTTGTGCTTGTAATGTCGGAAATGGGGTCTGTTGGTCGCGATGGATCGACACTCGTCACTACGGATCTTATAAGACACTGGAAATTGGATGCTGTCGTCATGGTGGGTATCGCGTTTGGCAAAGACGCAAAAAAGCAGATGATTGGCGGAGTGCTGATTTCTGAGTGTATTGTCAGTTACGAACCACAACGACTCGGTGCTGAAGAAAATCAAGATCGCGGTAAAGTAACCCAAAGTAGTCCTATCCTCCTTAATCGATTTAAAAATGTACTGGGGTGGAACTTCAAGAATCCATTGGGCATGCCATGTTCTCATCAAATAGGCCCGGTGTTATCGGGGGAAAAGCTCGTTGATGACGTTAAAGCGAAGGCCGAGTTGTTTTCTCGATATCCGAGAGCGATTGGTGGCGAAATGGAAGGGGCAGGTTTTGCTGCTGCCGCCGAAAGGGAGAATTGCGAATGGATCGTATTAAAGGCCATATGTGACTGGGGAGACGGTACCAAGGAGAAGCATCATCAAGGATTCGCTGCCGCTTCCGCCGTTGATCTCTTGGCACATGTTCTGAATCAGGTTGGCTCTCTCGATGCGATCAGCAATCGGCGATAATTGTCGTTGGCTATAAGAGATGTGTAGCCCGTCCGCTTTTAGTGCGTACCGGGTACCACAGACAATCCCGTTTAGGGTTGTCTGTGTTGCGAAGCAACCCGAGGGATTTAGTTTCAGGCAAGTCTTATATAATCCTCAAGCCTTTCACTCTATGCCTCGGGTGCCTGACGGCACTCAGACAATCCTGAACGGGTTGACTGAGCTACCCGTTGACTGAACACAATGCGGTGTCCAGCGAATCACGGCTCACAGAGCCGTGGCACACAGTTCTTTGCAGCTACTCTTTGGGCAATGCGACTTGTTGTTTTGATTGCAGGTAGCCGAAGAGGTCGCGGATTTGTTCTTCGCTGAATTTTTCTATCAAGCCGTTGGGCATTAGCGAGAAGGCGGAAGGCTTGATTAACTCGATGCTGTCTGCATCCAGATTCAGCAATTCCTTTTCGGTTTGCACGGTGACCGACTTATCTGTTTTGGTAATGATGACCCCATTGAGTACCTGTCCGCTTTCAAGAAGAATGGTCGAAATCTTGTATTGATTCGGCACCACCGATGAAGGCGAGATGATGTTGACGAGCAGATAATCGATACTATCGCGGTTGGAGCCGGTCAGGTTGGGGCCGATGTTTTTGCCGGCATCGAACAGGCGGTGACAGTTCGCGCAACTCTTTTCAAACAACGCCCTGCCCTGCGAAAGATTTGCTTTGGATAGCACGGCGGGCATCATTTTTCCTTTGAGTGTTGCAATTAGTTTCTGCTTCTCGGCATCGGTTGTGCCGAGTGTTCCCCAGACTTCGGACAACAATTTATTGAGAGCAGCATCGTTGAAGATCGCGATCTGTCTTGCCTGCGAAGCAGAGAGAGACGCATCGACCAAATTGCTGTTTTTGCGTTTGAGTTGCTCTA